>JBIOZN010000251.1:0-9016 GCA_044871175.1 Acidimicrobiales bacterium
CCGCCGCCAAGAGCGCCTCGACGGCGGCCACGTCGGCCGGCGCCATGGCGCGCCGCACGACGATCTCGGGCTCGGGGCGGGCCATGCCGGCGACCCTACCGGTGCTGTCCGCGCACTCCCGGACCTACCCTGCGGGGCCGTGGGCCGGCCGCGGACGCTGAAGGGGCGGGCACGCGAGGTCGTGCGCCGCCTGGCCGCCGAATACCCCGGCACCGCCGTGGAGCTGTGCGAGCTCGAGCACCGCGACCCATTCCAGCTGCTGGTGGCCACGATCCTGTCGGCCCAGACCACCGACACGCGGGTGAACGTGGTGACCCCGGCTCTGTTCGCCCGCTATCCGGGCGCCGCCGAGCTGGCCGCCGCCGACCCGGCCGACATCGAGGAGCTCATCCACTCCACCGGCTTCTTCGCCCAGAAGACGCGCTCCCTCTTGGGCATGGCGGCGGCGGTGGCGGAGCACTTCGGCGGGCAGGTGCCCAGCCGGCTGGAGGACCTGGTCACCCTGCCCGGTGTGGGCCGCAAGACCGCCAACGTGGTCCGCAGCGTGGGCTTCGGTCTGCCGGGGCTGCCGGTGGACACCCATGTCGGCCGCCTGGCCCGTCGCCTCGGGCTCACGGAGGAGACCGACCCCGTGAAGGTCGAGCGCGACCTCAACGCTCTGGTGCCCGCCGCCGACCGGGGCGCCCTCAGCCTCAGGTTGATCCTGCACGGGCGGCGGATCTGTCTGGCCCGCTCGCCCCGCTGCGCCGATTGCGTCCTCAACGACATCTGCCCGTCGGCCGTGCTGCCCCGACGGCGACCTTAGGAGCGGCCCCAACCGCAGCCCTCAATCGCGGCCCCACGGGCGGGCGCAAACGACGCGTCAGACTGGCGCGTGATCCCGGTTGCGTTCCCGCTCGCAATGAGTACGATGCTCGTCACCAACCAGGTTCCCGCCACCTGGTGATGAGCGATGCCGAGATCCGCCGCTTGGCGTCGCCGTGAGCGACGGCCCCGTCTCCGGGGCCGTCGCCTCGTTTTCGCCGCGTTCTACGGCGCAGGCGGGCGCGTGGATCTCTCAGCGCAGCAGGCGGCGCGCTTTGTGTACGGCCCGCACGGCCCCTGACAGCACCCGTTCGGCCTCGAAGAGGGCGCTGATCAGGTCTTCTCGGGGCTGGCGTTCGGCCTGATGGCGGGCGGCCATGGCCCGCATCCGGCCGTGCAGGTCCTCCAGAGTGGCGGCCACGGAGGCCAGCTCGGCTTCGTCGGCGGCAGGGGTCGCCATGGTCAGTAGCCTCGCGCCTCGCATGCTCACCCCCCTCGACCTGCGGGGCTCGCCCGGCGACCTCGCCGACCGCCTGCCGCGCCCGCCCGCCGGCGGCGGCGAGCCCGTGGCGGCGACGGCCGAGATCCTGTCCGCCGTGCGCCAGGAGGGGGACGCCGCCGTGCGCCGCCTGACGGCGCGGTTCGACGGGGTGGATCTCGACGACCTCGAGGTGCCGCCCGCCCATGTGGCGGGCGCCCTCGAGCGGGTCCCGGCCGCGCTGCGGGCCGCCCTGGAGGCCGCCCACGACGCCATCGTCGCCTACCACCGCGCCCAGCGCGACACGGCCGGCGCCCACGCTCCTCCCCACGTCCACGCCGGTATCGCCGTGCGCTCGCTCGTGGTGCCGGTCGATCGAGCGGGGTGCTACGTGCCCGGCGGCCGGGCCGTCTACCCCTCCACGGTGCTCATGACCGCCGCCCCCGCCCGCGTGGCGGGGGTGGGCGAGGTGGTGCTCGCCGTGCCGCCCGACCGGGCCACCGGCCGGCCGCCGGACGCCACGCTGGCGGCCGCCGCCCTCGCCGGCGTCGACCGGGTGTTCTCCATGGGCGGCGCCCAGGCGATCGCCGCGCTGGCCTATGGCACCGAGTCGGTGCCCGCCGTCGACGTGATCGTCGGCCCCGGCAACGTGTACGTCGCCGTGGCCAAGCGGCTGGTGGCCGGGGAGGGGCGCGTGGGCGTGCCCTCCGCGTTCGCCGGCCCCAGCGAGGTCGTCGTCGTCGCCGACGCCACCGCCCCCGTCGAGCTGGCCGCCATCGACATCGTGGTGCAGGCCGAGCACGGCCCGGGCGGCCTGGCGTGGCTCGTCACCTGGGACGACGAGGCCCGCAAGGAGATCACCGACGCCGTCACCGCGATCGTCGCCGCCTCGCCCCGGCGGGCCGATATCGAGGCCACCCTGGGCGAGGGCGGCTACGCCGTGCTGGTGGACGGCCCCGAGCAGGCCCTGGCCGTCGCCAACGCCATCGCCCCCGAGCACCTGCAGCTCATCACCGCCGACCCGGAGGCCCTGCTGCCCCTCGTACGCCACGCCGGGGCCGTGTTCTGCGGGCCGTGGTCGCCGGCCTCGCTGGGGGACTACATCGCCGGCCCGTCGCACGTGTTGCCCACCAACGGCTCGGCCCGCTTCGGCCAGGCCCTCACGGTCGCCGACTTCACCAAGCACGTCCATGTCGTCACCGCCGACGAGGCCGCCGTGCGCCGGGTCGCCCACCACGTGGTCGCCCTCGCCGAGGCCGAGGGCCTGGCCGCCCACGCCGACAGCATCCGCCGGAGGGTGGGGTGAGCGGCCCGGTGCGCCCCCGGCCGTCGGTGCGGGACGACCTGCGCGCCCTGGAGGGCTACCACTCACCTCAGGTGGAGGTGAAGGTGCGGCTCAACACCAACGAGAGCCCGGTGCCGCCGCCGGCCGCCTGGCGCGACGCCCTGGCCGCCGAGGTGTCCCGGGTGGAATGGCATCGCTATCCCGACCGGGCGGCCACCGGGCTGCGGGCCGCCATCGCCGACCTGCACGGGGTCGAGCCCGCCCAGGTGTTCGCGGCCAACGGCTCCAACGAGGTGCTGCAGACCCTGCTCCTCGCCTACGCCGGCCCCGGGCGCACCGCCGTCACCTTCGAGCCCACCTACCAACTCCACGGCCACATCGCCCGCCTCACCGGCGCCCGTGTGGTCGAGGGCGAGCGGCACCACGACTTCACCCTCGACCTGGCCGAGGTGCGCCGGGTCCTGGGCGAGGCGGCACCGGCGGTGACCTTCCTGTGTTCGCCCAACAACCCCACCGGCCGCGTCGAGCCCGAGGCGCTGGTGCGGGCGGTGGCCGACCTCGCCCCCGGCGTCGTCGTCGTGGACGAGGCCTACGGCCAGTTCGCCCCATGGTCGGCGCTCGCCCTGCTCGACGAGGACCGACCCCTGGTCGTCACCCGCACGTTCTCCAAGACGTGGTCGATGGCCGCCGGGCGGCTCGGGTACCTGGTGGGGCCCTCGTGGCTGGTGGCCGAGCTCGACAAGGTCGCCCTGCCCTACCACCTCGACGCCGTCAAGCAGGCCGCCGGGCGGCTGGCCCTGCGCCACACGGACGAGATGGAGGCGCGGGTGCGGGGCATCGTGGCCGGACGCCAACGGGTGCAGGCGGGCCTGGACGCCCTGGCCGTCGACACGTGGCCGTCGGGAGCCAACTTCATCCTGTTCCGCCCCCGGAACCTGGCCGGCCGGGCCGTGTGGGAGGGCCTCCTCGAGCGGGATGTGCTCGTGCGCGACTGCTCGTCGTGGCCTCGTCTGGGCGGGTGCCTGCGGGTCACCATCGGCACGCCCGAGGAGAACGACGTGTTCCTGGCCGCCCTGGCCGGGGTACTGGCCGAGGGGGCGGCATGAGCCGGGTGGCGACGCGCGAGCGGTCCACCAAGGAGACCGAGGTCGCCGTCACCCTCGACCTCGACGGGAGCGGGAGGGTGGCGGTCGACACGGGCCTGCCGTTCTACGACCACATGCTCGACCAGCTCGGCCGCCACGGGGGGTTCGACCTCACCGTGAAGGCCACCGGCGACCTTCACATCGACAGCCACCACACCGTCGAGGACACCGCCATCACGCTGGGCGAGACGTTCCGGGCGGCCGCGGCCGACAAGGCCGGGGTGCGGCGGTTCGCCAGCGGCCGGTTCCCGCTCGACGAGGCGCTGGTGGACGTGGCCCTCGACCTGTCGGGGCGCCCGTTCGTGGTGTGGGCGGTCGACCTGCCCGAGGCCATCCCGCTCGGGAACCCGCCCTTCGACCCGAGCCTGGCCGAGCACGCCGTGCACAGCTTCGCCACCGCGGCCGGGATCACGCTGCACGTCGAGCTGGTGCGGGGCCGCAACGTCCACCACATCATCGAGGCCACCTTCAAGGGCCTGGCCCGCTGCCTGCGCGACGCCGTGCGGGTCGAGGGGGCGGGGGTGCCCAGCACCAAGGGCGTGCTGTGACCGAGTCGCCGGCGTCGGCGGCGTCACCGGCGCCGCCGCTGGTGGCCGTCCTCGACTACGGGATCGGCAACCTGCGCTCGGCTCAGAAGGCGCTCGAGCGGGTGGGGGCCGACGCCCGGCTCACCGCCGATCTCGACGTGATCGCGGCCGCCGATGGCGTGGTGCTGCCCGGGGTCGGCGCCTTCGGACGGTGCATGGAGGCCTTGCACGCGTCGGGGCTCTCCGAACCGGCGCGGGTGGCGGCGGCGTCGGGGCGACCGTTCCTGGGCATCTGCATCGGGATGCAGCTCCTGTACGACGGGTCCGAGGAGGATCCGGGCGTGTCCGGGCTGGGCATCCTGCCGGGCACGGTGCGCTGGTTGCCGGCCACGGTGAAACGGCCCCAGATGCAGTGGAACCGGCTGGACGTCGTACGTCCCGGCGCGCTGCTGGCCGACCTGCCCGACCCGGCCTGGATGTACTTCGTGCACTCGTTCCACCCCGTGCCCGCCGACCCCGGCACGGTCGTCGCCACGTGCGACTACGGCGGACCGGTGACCGCGGCGGTGGAGGCGGGCAACGTGGCCGCCACCCAGTTCCACCCCGAGAAGTCGGGACGCGACGGCCTGGCCCTGCTGGCGGGGTGGGTGCGCCAGACGGCCGCCGTCTCCACCTGACGTGGAGCTCTACCCGGCCATCGACCTGCGGGGCGGCCGGGCGGTGCGCCTCCTGCACGGCGATTTCGGGCGCGAGACCGTGTACGGCGACGACCCGGTCGCGATCGCGGTGGAGTTCGCCCAGGCGGGGGCCCGGTGGGTCCACGTGGTAGACCTCGACGCCGCCCGCACCGGCGAGCCCGTCAACCGGGCCGTCGTCGCCGCCATCGCCGCCGCCGTGGGGCCCCACGGTGTGGCCGTGCAGGCGGGCGGCGGGGTCCGCTCGGACGCGGCCGCCGCCTCCCTGGCCGATGCCGGCGTGGCCCGGGTCGTGGTGGGCACGGCCGCCCTGGAGGACCCCGACCTGGTGAGCCGGCTGGCGGCGCGCCAACCCGTAGCGGTGGGACTCGACGCCCGCGCCGGCGAAGTGGCGGTGCGGGGGTGGTTGCAGGGCAGCGGTACCACGGTGCTGGACGTGCTGCCCCGCTTCACCGACGCCGGCGTGGCCGCCGTCGTCCTCACCGACATCGGCGTCGACGGGACGTTGGCCGGTCCCGATCGGGCCGGCCTGGCCGCCGCCCTGGCCGCCACCGATCTCGACGTCATCGCGTCTGGCGGCGTGGGCTCGCTCAGCGACCTGCGCGCCCTCGCCGCACTGGAGGTGGACGGCCGCCGCCTGGCCGGCGCCATCTGCGGGAAGGCGCTCTACGAGGGTCGCTTCACGGTCGCCGAGGCTCTGGCGGCGGTTCCCCGGTAGGTTCGCCACCGGTGCGGACGGCCCGGGTGATCCCCTGCCTGGACGTCACCCGCGGCCGGGTGGTGAAGGGCGTCAACTTCGTCGGGCTGCGCGACGCCGGCGACCCCGTCGAGCTGGCCGCCCGGTACGACGCCGAAGGGGCCGACGAGCTCGTCTTCCTCGACATCACCGCATCCTCGGACGGGCGGGACACGATGGTCGACGTCGCCCGGGGCACGGCCGAGGAGGTGTTCATCCCCTTCACCATCGGCGGCGGGGTGCGTTCCGTGGACGACGCGCGCCGGTTGCTGCGCGCCGGGGCCGACAAGGTCAGCGTCAACACGAGCGCCGTCCAGCGCCCCGAGCTGATCGCCGAGATCGCCACCGAGTTCGGCCGCCAGTGCGCGGTGTGCGCCATCGACGCCCGCCGCCGTCCCGGCGGCTGGGAGGTGGTGGTGCACGGCGGGCGCACCCCCACCGGCCTCGACGCCCTCGCCTGGGCCGAGCGGGCCACCGACCTCGGCGCCGGCGAGATCCTGCTCACGTCGATGGATCGGGACGGCACGCAGGAGGGCTACGACTGCGAGCTCACCGCCGCCGTGGCCGGGGCCGTGGGCGTGCCCGTCATCGCCTCGGGGGGCGTGGGCACGCTCGACCACCTCGTCGAGGGCGTGGTGGCGGGCGGGGCCGACGCCGTCCTGGCGGCATCGATCTTCCACTTCGGCACGTACACCATCGCCGCTGCCAAGGCCGCCCTGGCCGCCGCCGGCGTGCCCGTCCGGCCGGCCTGAACCCGCCGGAAGGGTCAGCCGGCCGCCGGGGCCAGGTCGAGGGCAAACTCCACGGCCCGCTCGGCGACCTCGCGCGTGTGGCCGCCGAGGAGGTGGTCGGCGCCCTCGACCACGTCGATGGTGGTGGCCACCCAGCCGTCGGTGGCCATCACCACCCGGGCCGGCGGGGAGAACTGGTCGTGGGCGGGCACCAGGAGCAGCTTCGGGCGGGGGTCGTCGCCCACCGCGCCGGGCGGCGGCGCCGGGCCCAGCACCGGGGCGACGGCGACCCAGCCGGCAACCCGGTCGTCGGCGACGGTCAGTACGACGCCGGCGCCGAAGGAGTACCCGGCGAGCACGAGGGCAGCCTCGGGGACGGCGTCGGCCAGCGCGTCGAGGGCGGCCCTCACGTCGTGGCGCTCGGGCTCGCCCCCGCCGTGGGCGGCCGGGTCGGCCACGCCCCGGAAGTCGAACCGCAGTGACGCGCACCCGCGCCGGGTCGCCTCGTCGGCCACCGCCTCGACCACCAGGTTGTAGCGGTCGCCGCCGTAGGCGGGGTGGGGATGGGCCACGACCAGAGCCACCGCCGGCGTCCCGCCGGCGCGGCCGGCGGAATGACCAGGTCCGCGCCCAGCCGGTGACCGTCGGCGGTGACGAGCGTGGTGGCGCCGGTGTGGGCGGACACGTCGAGACGGTACCGTCGAAGGGTGGCGTCCGACGGCGACGAGAAGCTGCCGATCAAGATGCTGTCCGACCGGCTGCTCGTCCGCGTCTCGCGGGACGAGGGGGAGCGCCGCTCCACGGGCGGCATCCTCATCCCCGCCACGGCGCAGGTGGCCAAGCGCCTGGTGTGGGCCGAGGTGGTTGCGCTGGGGGCCAACGTCCGGGCCGTGCAACTCGGCGACCGCGTGCTGTTCAGCCCCGAAGACCGCTACGAGGTCGAGGTGGGCGGCGAGGACCTGCTGATGCTGCGGGAGCGCGACCTGCACGCGGTGGCGTCGTCGCGCATCGACGAAGGCTCCACCGGGCTGTACCTCTAGCCTGGCGCCCCGTGACCGAGACGGGAACGCGCCTCGACGGCGCCACGGACGCGCGGCTGGACGAGGTGCGCTACACCGCCGACGGCCTGGTGCCCGCCATCGTGCAGGACGAGGACGGCACCGTGCTGATGATGGCGTGGATGACGGCCGAGACGTTGCGCCTCACCCTGGCCGAGGGGCGCACCGTGTTCTGGAGCCGCAGCCGCCAGGAGGTGTGGCGCAAGGGCGACACCTCGGGCGACGTGCAGTGGGTGCGGCGCGCCTACCTCGACTGCGACGGCGACACGTTGCTGTTCGTCGTCCACCAGGACGGCAAGGGCGCCTGCCACACGGGCGAGCGCACCTGTTTCTTCCGCCCCCTCGGGTGACCGGGGTGGAGCTGGCCGTCCGCCCCGGCCGGGAGGAGTTCCGGCGCCTGGCCCGCCACCACACCGTCGTGCCCGTGTGGTGTGAGGTGCTCGCCGACCTCGAGACCCCCGTGGCCGCCTACCTCAAGCTCGTGGGGGAGGGGACGGGCTTCCTGCTCGAGTCGGTCGAGCACGGCGAACGCTGGAGCCGGTTCAGCTTCGTGGGCCGGGAGCCGACGGCCACGCTGACCCTGCGCAACGGTCACCTGGAGAGCGACGGTCCGCTCCCCGCCTCGGTGCCCCGCGATGGCGGCGTGCTGGCCGCCCTCGAGGCCTTGCTGGCCGAGTACCGCGCCCCAACCCTGCCCGACCTGCCGCCCCTGCAGGGCGGGGTCGTGGGCTTCCTCGGCTACGACGTGGTGCGCGAGGTGGAACGGCTGCCCGACGTGCCGCCGGATCAGCTCGGCCTGCCCGACGCCGTCATGAGCGTCATCGGGTCGCTGGCGGCCTTCGACCACTGGCGCCAACGGGTGTACCTGATCGAGAGCGTGCCGGTGCTGGGCCTGGACGGGGCCGCCGTCGACGCCGCCTACGCCGCCGCCGCCGGCCGGGCCCGGGCCGCCGCCGCCGACCTCGGCCGCCCGCTCGGCTACGCGCCCGTGCCGCCCCCCGACCCCGACGACCCCCGCCCCGAGGTGCGCTCGTCGTTCCGCCCCGGCGACTTCGAGCGCGCCGTCGAGGTGGCCAAGGAGCACATCGTCGCCGGCGACATCTTCCAAGTGGTGCTCGCCCAGCGCTACGACCTCACCCTGGACGCCGACCCGTTCGACGTGTACCGGGTGCTCCGCCAGGTCAACCCCAGCCCGTACATGTACTTCCTGCGCCACCCCGAGCTCACCATCGTGGGCTCGTCGCCCGAACCCATGGTGCAGGTGCTGGGCGACAAGGTCATCTCTCGCCCGATCGCCGGCACCCGGCGGCGAGGGCGCACCGACGCCGACGACCGGCGCATGGCGGCCGAGCTGTCCGAGGACCCCAAGGAGCGGGCCGAGCACGTCATGCTGGTCGACCTCGCCCGCAACGACGTGGGCCGGGTCGCCCGGTTCGGCACGGTGCTCGTCGACGAGCTCATGACGCTCGAGCGCTACAGCCACGTCATGCACCTCACCTCGCAGGTGACGGGGGGACTGCGGCCCGCGCTGGGGCCGGTCGACGTGTTGCGGGCCAC
>JBIOZN010000252.1:0-2612 GCA_044871175.1 Acidimicrobiales bacterium
CCGAACACGGCCATGGGCAGCAGGCCGATGCGCCCCCCGCGGTCGCCCGCCAGGTACCACGCGACGCCGCCGAACAGCAGCCCGTCGGTGACGCGGTCGACGACGGAGTCGAAGTAGGCGCCGCGGAGGCTGGACGAGCCCGAGGCCTTGGCCACGGCCCCGTCGAGCAGGTCGGGCAGGGCGGCGAGGACGACCAGCACGAGCCCGATGTGGAGCTCGCCCAGGGCGATCACGACGGCGGCGGCCACGGCCAGCACGAGCCCGGCGATGGTGAGCACGTCGGCGGTGACTCCGAGGCGCCGGAGGGTGTCGCCGAGGGGGCGCACGGCCTTGTCCACGGGCGTGCGCAGATGGCCGTCGAACATCGCTTCCACGCTACCGGGCCGACCCCGCCGTGGGCGTGGAGGCGGCGGCGTCGCCGCTCCGGGGCCGCTCGGCCTACCATCGCCGCCGCAGTGTCAGCACGACGGGGGTAGCCGCACCTGATGACCACGACCTCGACCAACACGACGGCCAAGGGGGCCGTGACGACCGACCGGATCCGCAACGTCGCCCTGGTCGGCCACGGAGGAACCGGGAAGACCACCTTGGTCGAGGCCCTCCTGGCCGAGGCCGGTGTCCTCACCCGCACGGGTCGCGTCGAGGACGGCTCCACCACCTCCGACTACGAGCCCGAGGAGCACAAGCGCGGCATCTCCCTCGGGCTCTCGGTTTGCCCCATCCCGTGGCGCGACCACCGCATCAACCTGATCGACACCCCCGGCTACGCCGACTTCGCGGGCGACGTGGCCGCCGCCCTGCGGGTGGCCGACCTCGTCGTCCTGGTGGTGTCGGCGGTCGAGGGCATCGAGGTCCAGACCGAGTGGGCCTGGCGGGAGTGCGAGCGCCTGGGCCTGCCCCGCATGATCTTCGTCAACAAGCTCGACCGCGAACGGGCCGACTTCGCCCGCACCATCACCTCGCTGCGCGACCGCTTCGGCGACCGTATCCAGCTGCTCGAGCTGCCCATCGGCGCCGAGGCCGCCTTCCACGGGGTGGCCGACCTCCTGTCCGACCAGGCGTTCACCTACGACGACGGATGGAAGGGCCGGCCCGGTCCCGTGCCCGACGATCTGGCCGACGCCGAGCACGAGGGCCACGACACGCTGGTCGAGGCGGTGGTCATGGGCGACGACGACCAGCTCGAGCGCTACCTGGGCGGCGACGAGCCCAGCGTCGAGGAGCTCGAGCGCACCCTGGCCCATGAGGTCGTGGACGGCTCGGTGGTGCCGGTGCTGTGCGGGTCGGCCCTCACGGGCGCGGGCCTCGACCGGCTGGCCGACTTCATCGTGGAGATCGGGCCCGCCCCGGCCGCTCGCCCCGCCGAGGTGCGCGCCGGCGACACCACCAGCGAGGTGCCCGCCGACGCCGCCGGCCCGCCACTGGCCTACGTGTTCAAGACCATCGCCGACCCCTACGTCGGTTACCTGTCGCTGTTCCGGGTGCTGTCGGGCACGATCCGCAGCGACGACCACCTGGTGAACGCCCGCAGCGGCGCCGACGAGCGCCTCCACGGGTTGTTCCACCTCTGCGGATCCAAGCAGGAGCCCGTGAACGAGGTGCGCGCCGGTGACATCGCCGCCGTGGCCAAGCTCGCCGGCACGCGCACCGGCGACACGCTGGCCCCCAAGGGCACTCCGGTGCGGCTGGCGCCCATCGAGGCGCCCGCGCCCACGCTGGCCGTGGCCATCCGGGCCCGCACCCAGGCCGACGACGACAAGCTCGGCAGCGCCCTCCAGAAGCTGGCCGAGGAGGACGCCGCCCTCGTCATCGACCGCTCCGAGGAGACCCATCAGACCCTGCTGCGGGGCACGGGCGAGACCCACCTCCAGGTCACCCTCGAACGCCTCGAGCGCAAGTTCGGCGTCCGGGTCGACACCGACGAGGTCAAGGTCCCCTACCGGGAGACCGTCGTCGGCAAGGCCGAGGCCGAGGGCAAGTACAAGAAGCAGTCCGGCGGCCACGGCCAGTTCGGGATCGCCTGGCTCCGCGTCGAGCCGCGCGAGCGGGGGGCCGGGTTCGAGTTCGTCGACAAGGTGGTCGGCGGTGCCATACCCCGCCAGTTCATCCCCGCTGTGCAGAAGGGCGTGGAGGAGGCCATGTCCACCGGCGGCCCCCACGGCCACCCGGTGGTCGACGTGCGCGTCGAGTGCTTCGACGGCAAGCACCACCCTGTCGACTCCTCGGAGATGAGCTTCAAGATGGCCGGCTCGCTCGGATTCAAGGAGGCGCTCAACACGGCGGGCACGGCCGTGCTCGAACCGGTGTCGCTGCTCACCGTCGTCGTGCCCGCCGAGTTCCAGGGCGACGTCATGGGCGACATCGCCTCCCGCCGGGGCCGGGTGCAGGGGACGGGGGTGAACGAGGCCGGCGAGCAGGAGATCACCGCGACCGTGCCCAGCGCCGAGATCCTGCGCTACGCCGTCGACCTGCGCTCGATGACGGGCGGGCGAGGCCGGTTCTCGGCCGAGTTCGACCACTACGAGGTCGTGCCGGCGCACCTGGTCGACAAGGTCACCGTGACCCGCAACGGGTCCGGATCATGAGCGAGCTGGCGCCGGCCGACGTCGCCG
>JBIOZN010000253.1:0-3537 GCA_044871175.1 Acidimicrobiales bacterium
CCGCCGCGGGCGCCGAGGCCGCCGGTGCGGACGCCGCCGAGGCGGCCGAGGAAGGCGGCGCCATGGTCCCGTAGTCGCCGCCATAGCCGCCGGCGGCCGCAGTGGTGGCGGCGGTGCTGGGCGCGGCGGCCGCGGCGCTCACCGCAGTGGTGGCGGTGGCCGCGCCGGTCGCGTTGGTGCTCTCGTTGTCATCGTCACCACAGGCGGCGAGGGAACCGGCGGCCAGGACGAGGCCGGCGAGGAGGAACAGGGGTCGGCGGGCGGACATGGGGACCTCCGGGGGGAGTGACGGGCAACGGCCGTACGGTCGGCGGGCCCCCCTGGTTTTTCGCCGCAAAGCCCCGTCGGAAGATCTCCTCTCCCGTCCGCCCCGTACCATCGGCGTGGTGCTGTGGGCCCGCCGGGTCGACCAGCTGAGCGATGAGGCCGTCCTCGCGGCCGTCGGCGTCGACGACCGCGACGCCATGACCGTGCTCGTGCGCCGCTACCAGCGCCGCGTGTACGGCTTGGCGGTTGCCATCGTCGGCGACCCGGCGCTGGCCGAGGACGTCGCCCAGCAGGCCTTCGAGCGCGCTTGGCGCCACGCCGCCAGCTTCGACGGTCGCCGCGCGGCGGTGTCCACCTGGCTGCTCACCATCACCCGCCACCTCGCCATCGACGCCGTGCGGGCCCGCCGCACCGAACCAGTGGACCCTCAGGTGCTGCTCGAGCGTCTGCCTGTGGCGCGCGACCCCGAGCCCGGGGAGGCCGCCGCGCTGCGGGCGACCGTGGACGCCGTCGGCGCCCACCTGGCGGCCCTGCCTGACGAGCAGCGCCGCGCCGTCGTCCTCGCCGCTCTCGGGGGTCGCACCGCCGCCGAGATCAGCGCGAGCGAGGGTATTCCCCTCGGTACCGCCAAGACCCGCCTGCGGCTCGGGATGGCGAAGTTGCGACTCGCCATGGCCGCCACCGGAGCAGAAGATGCCTGAACTCCCCTGCGACGACCTGCGCGACCTCCTGCCCGAGGCCGCCCTCGATCTGCTCGACGAGCCCACGCGCGGCGAGACCCTGCGCCACGTGGGGGCCTGCCCAGGCTGCCGCCACCAGTTCGAGCAGCTGGTGGCGGCAGCCGACCAGGTGATGGCCCTGGCACCCGAGGCCGAGCCGCCCGCCGGGTTCGAGCAGCGCGTCCTCGCCCGGCTCGATGCCGCCGCCCCCCGGCCGGTCGCGGTCCGCAGCCCCCGCCGGGTGTCCGTGCTCGTGGCCGCGGCCGCGGCCGTCGTCGCCCTGCTGGTCGGCGGGGCCATCGGCGTGGCCGTCACCCAGGACGGGAACGGAGATGGCTACGCCGCCCTGGGCATCGACGACCTGGCCACCACCACCCTCCGCAACGGCGACGGCGACGAGGTCGGCCGGGCGGCGATCAGTCGCGAGGACGTGCCCGTGCTCCTCGTGCACCTCGATCGGTCACGGCCGGGGGTCACCTACGGCTGCCAGCTCGTGCTGGCCGACGGGGCCACGGTGCCGGTCGGTGAATGGACGACACCCGGCGACGCCGGTGGTGGGTGGGCGGCCCCGATGCCGACGCTGGCCGCCCAGCCGGTCGAGGTGCAGATCACGGGCGCCAGCGGCGGGGTCTGGGCCAGCGGCACCCTCCAGTAGCGCTCCGGTGGCGCTCGCCGGCGCTCCGGTGGCGGTCCGGTGGCGCTCGCCGGCGCTCCGGTGGCGCTCGCCGGCGCTCGCCGACGCTGCTGGAAACCCCCACCCCGCTCGCATCACCGATCCGTTGACCCCTCCAACGCAACGCTCACACGAGCGGGCCCGGCAGGGCACGCTCCGTCCTCCGAACGTGCGTTCGAGGCGGGTAGGCTGCACCGGATGTCCGATCGCCTGGTCGTGCGAGGTGCCCGCGAGCACAACCTGAAGGGCGTCAACCTCGACCTCCCGCGCGACCGGCTCATCGTCTTCACCGGGCTCTCCGGGTCGGGCAAGTCCAGCCTCGCCTTCGACACCATCTACGCCGAGGGCCAGCGCCGCTACGTCGAGTCCCTGTCGGCCTACGCCCGCCAGTTCCTCGGCCAAATGGACAAGCCCGACGTCGATTTCATCGAGGGCCTGTCGCCGGCCATCTCCATCGACCAGAAGTCGGCCTCCCGCAATCCCCGTTCCACCGTGGGCACCATCACCGAGGTCTACGACTACCTCCGGCTCCTCTGGGCCCGCATCGGCATCCCTCACTGCCCCGACCACGGGGTGCGCCTCGAGCGCCAGACCCCGCAGCAGATCGTCGACCGCCTGGCCGACCTCCCCGAGGGCACCCGCTTCCAGGTTCTGGCGCCGGTCGTGCGGGGGCGCAAGGGCGAGTACGAGAGCCTGCTCGAAGACCTGGCCGGCCAGGGCTACGTGCGCGCCCGGGTCGACGGCGAGGTGGTCGAGATCAACGACTTCCTCAAGCAGGGCGACCGCCTGGCGCGCTACGAGCAGCACACGATCGAGGTCATCGTCGACCGCCTGGTGCGCCGGCCGGGCATCGAGCGGCGGCTCACCGACTCGGTCGAGACCGCCCTCAAGCTGGCCGAGGGCGTGGTCGAGATCGAGCTGGTGCCCCGAGAAGGCGAACCTGCGCCGGCCGACACCCTCACGTTCAGCCAGCACCTGGCCTGCCCGGTCGGCCACGAGAGCTACGACGAGCTCGCCCCGCGCAACTTCTCGTTCAACTCGCCCTACGGCGCCTGCCCGCACTGCGACGGTCTGGGTACCCGGTTCGAGGTCGACCCCGAGCTCGTCGTCCCCAACCCCGACGTCAGCGTGCGCGCCGGCGCCATCGCCCCCTGGTCCAAGGCGTCCAGCCAGTACTTCGCCCGCCTGCTCGACGCCGTCGCCGACACTCACGGCATCGACCTGGACCGGCCGTGGGGGAAGCTGCCCAAGAAGGACCAGCAGATCCTGCTGCACGGGGCCAAGGGCTCGGTCACCGTCCGCTACCAGAACCGTTACGGCCGCAGCCGCCAGTTCTCCACCACCTACGAGGGCATCGTCCCCTTCCTGCAGCGCCGCCACTCCGACAGCGAGTCGGACTGGAGCCGTGAGCAGATCGAGTCCTACATGCGGGAGGTGCCCTGCCCCCACTGCGGCGGTACCCGCCTCAAACCCGCCACCCTGGCGGTCACGGTCGGGGCCAAGTCGATCGCCGAGGTCTGCGACCTGTCGATCGGCGAGGCGGCCAAGTTCCTGGCCGCCCTCGAGCTCACCGAGCGCGAGAAGCTCATTGCCGAGCGGATCACCAAGGAAATCAATGCGCGCATGAGCTTCCTGCTCGACGTGGGCCTCGACTATCTCAACCTGTCCCGCTCGGCGGGCACGCTGGCCGGCGGCGAGGCGCAACGAATCCGCCTCGCCTCGCAGATCGGCTCGGGGCTGGTCGGCGTGCTCTACGTGCTCGACGAGCCGTCCATCGGCCTCCACCAGCGCGACAACCGCCGCCTCATCGACACCCTTATCCGGCTGCGGGACCTGGGCAACACGCTCATCGTGGTCGAGCACGACGAGGACACGATC
>JBIOZN010000254.1:0-6982 GCA_044871175.1 Acidimicrobiales bacterium
TCCTGGGTCACCACGCCGATCGCGTCGCGGAGGCTGGCCTGGGTCAGGTCGCGCACGTCGTGGCCGTCGACCCGCACGGCGCCGGCGGCCACGTCGTAGAAGCGGGGCACGAGCAGGGCGACGGTGGACTTGCCCGATCCCGATGCGCCGACCAGGGCGACGGTCTCACCGGGCTGCACGTGAAGATCGAGGCCGTCGAGCACCGGCGGCCCGGACGGGTAGGCGAAGCGCACACCCTCGAAGCGCACGTCACCGGCCAGTGCTCCGAGGGTGACCGCATCGGGGCGGTCGACGATGGCCGGCTTGGTGTCGAGCAGGTCGCCGATGCGCTCGACGCCCGCCCGGGCCTGCTGGCCCACCGCCAGCAGCCCGGCCAGCATGCGCACGGGCGAGACGAGCTGGGCCAGGTAGGTGTTGAAGGCGAGGAACGTGCCCAGGCTGATGGAACCGTGCAGCGCCAACCACCCGCCGAAGGCGAGGATGAGCACCTGGCCCAGCGCCGGCACGGCCTGCAGCGTCGGTTGGTAACGGCCCTGGATGCGCACCGCCCGCACGCGCCGCCGGTACAGGCCCAGGGCGGCGTCGCCCAGCTTCTCCAGCTCGTGGGTCTCCTGGCCGAACCCCTTCACCACGCGCACGCCGGCCACCGCCTCGTCCACCACACCGGCCACCACGCCGGCCTGCTGCTGGGCGTCCCACGAGGCCGGGAACACCGAGCGGCGCATGCGCAGGCCGATGACCAAGAGCACCGGTCCGACGGCCAGGGCCACCAGGGTGAGGGGCGGCGACAGCACCAGCATCACCACCAGCGACACGACGAACAGGAGCACGTTGCCGCTGACGATGGGCAGGAACGACAGCAGGCCCTGCACGAGGTTGACGTCGGCCCCCGCCCGGCTCACCAACTGGCCCGTCTGCAGGTCGTCGTAGCGGGCGGCGTCGAGGCTCTGCAGGCGGGCGTGGATGGCCCCGCGCAGGTCGTGCTGTACGTCGAGGCTGACCCGCCCGCCGACGTAGCGCCGCACGAAGGCCGTGCCGAAGCGAGCCAGCCCGGCGGCCAGCAGCAACGCCAGCCACGGGGCCAGGTTGCCGCCGCCACCGTCCACGACGTCGTCCACCACCACCTTCTCGATGAGCGGCGTCAGGGCGGCGACGGTGGTGCCGGCGAAGGCGGCGCCGAAGGCGACCGCCACCTTGCCCCGGTGCGGCCGCACGTACCCGGCCAGGCGCCGGATCCACCCCGTGCCTGAGCGTTGGGTCACTTTCGCGTCGCTATGCAGCAAAAAGTGACCCAACCCTCATAGGCGGGGAGCGGTGAGGCCGGCGAGGACGACGTCGACGAAGCGCTCGACGTGGCACAGGCTCACCGATCGTCCGTTGACCACCGCCCGGAAGTAGATCGGCCCGGCCAGCAGCTCCTGCACGAAGTCGAAGTCGGTGCCCTCGGGCAGCTCGCCCCGGGCCACGGCCCGCTCGAGCACCGCCCGCAGGGGCTTGCGGCGCTCGGCCAGGTAGGCCCGGTACTCCTGGCCGAACTGCTCGTCGACCTGGGCCACCGCCGCCATGTGCGGCAGCACCCGCATGAGCGGGGGGGTGCTGACCTTGTCGGCGAACACCCCGTACATGGCGACCAGATCGCCCCGCAACGATCCCGTGTCGGGCACCTCCACCGGATGGGGCGACAGCTCGCGCCAGGCGTCGAGCACCATCGCCTCCTTCGAGGTCCACCGCCGGTAGATCGTCGCCTTGGACGCGCCGGCGGCGGCGGCCACGGCGTCGACCGTGAGCCCGCTCAGCCCCTCTCGACAGAGCACCTCGAGCGCAGCCTCGAGGATGTCGCGGTCGCGTTGCGCGTCGCGCGGCCGGCCCGGCCGGCGCGGCGGCGCCTCGGCCGCGTCCTCAGCGGGCGACGGCGACGGCGCCATCGGGCACCTCCTCGGGAGCGGCCGCAGGCTCGGTGGCCCGGGCGGGCAGGAACCGGTAGGCGATCACACCCGCCACCAGGATGAGGACGGCGCTGATCCGGAAGCCCGTGGTGAGGGCGTGGACGAAGCCGTCCTTCACCGCCAGCGCGAACTCGCCCGCCCGGTCGCCCAGGCCGGGGGCGTCCTGCAGGGCGGCCCCGAGTGACGCTCGCGAGTTGGCGGCCACGTCACCGGCGAGGGAGAACGGTCCGGCCAGGGAGTCGATGCGGCTGGCGTACACGGACGTCACGATGCTGCCGATGACGGCCACGCCGAGCGCGCCCCCCACCTGGCGGGTGGTGTCGTTCATGGCGGCGCCGATGCCGGCCTTGGCCCGCGGCAGCGAACCCATCACCGACTCGGTGGCGGGCGCCATGGTGAGGCCCATGCCGGCCGACAGCATCATGAAGTTCAGGATGACCCGGGGATAGCTGGAATCAGCCTGGATGAACGACATGACGAACATCCCCGACGCCATCAGGCCGAGCCCGAGCATGACCACCCGTTTCGTGCCGATCCGCTCGACCAGCCGGGCCGACAGCGGCGCGGTGATGGCCATGGTGAGGGCGTGGGGCAGGATGCGGATGCCGGCCTGCAGTGGGGTGTAGCCGTGCACCAGCTGCCAGTACTGGGTCATCAGGAACATCACGCCGAACAGGGCGAAGAAGCTCAGCGTGATCACGCCGTTGGCGGCCGAGAAGCGCGGGTTCTTGAAGATCGACAGGTCGAGCATGGGCGTGGGCGTGTGGCGCTCCCACACCAGGAACGCGGTGATCCCGACGACGCCCACGATGAACCCCACGACGACGGTCGGATTGGTCCATCCCCGCGAGGGGCCCTCGATGATGCCGAACAGCAGGGCGCCGAGGCCGACGATCGAGAGCAGCGCGCCGGGGATGTCGATCCGCGAGGCGCTCGGATCACGTGACTCGGGCACGAAGAAGTAGCCGGCGATCAGCGCCGTGGCCCCGATGGGCAGGTTCACCCAGAACACCGAGCTCCACTCGAAGTGGGTGAGCAGCAGCCCGCCCACCACCGGGCCGAGGGCGACGCCCAGGCCGGAGCACCCCGCCCAGATGGCGATCGCCCGGCCCCGCTCCTTGGGGTCGCGGAAGACGTTGGTGAGGATCGAGAGCGTGGACGGCATGATCAGCGCCCCGCCGATGCCCATGAACGCCCGGGCGACGATCAGGTGCTCGGGCGACCCCGACAGCGCCGAGGCCACCGACCCGAGGGCGAACAGCACGATCCCTGCCCGCAGTGCCCGCTTGCGTCCGAACCGGTCCCCCAGGCTGCCCGCCGTCAGCAGCAGGCCGGCGAACACGAGCACGTAGCCGTCGATGATCCACTGCAGCTGGGTGTTGGTGGCGCCGAGCTCTTTGATGAGCGACGGGATGGCCACGTTCAGGATCGTGTTGTCCATCACGATGATGAGCAGGCTGAGGCACAGTGTGGCCAGCGTCAGCCACCGGCGGCGATGAGTGCGTTCGTCGATGACGGGATCGGTCGCGAGCACAGAAGGGTCCCCCGAGATACGAGACGGAACGGTTCCGTATGACTCTACTTACGGAACCGTCCGGTGTCGATACTCTGCTCAGCGTGTGACTGATGACCGCCGCTGCTGGAGCAGGGCCGTGACCGCTTTGCCGTCGGCCTGGCCCCGGGTCGCTTTCATCACCGCGCCCACCAGGGCGCCGACGGCCTTGTCCTCGCCGCCGACGTACTTCGCCCACACCCCCTCGTGGGCCGCGATCACCTGGTCGACGACCGCCTCTAGCGCGCCGGTGTCCATGGCCTCGAAGCCCTTGGCGGCGGCGATGGCGGCGGGATCGCCGTCGCCCCCGCCCGCCACGAGGTCGGCCAGCACCGCCTTGGCCTGGGTGGGGGTGAGGCGGCCCTCGGCTTCGAGGCGGCTGAGGGCGGCCAACGGCGCAGCCTGCAGGCCGCCCGGGGGCAGGCCGGCGAGGTTGTGCTCGACGTGCACGAGCACGCGAGCCGGATCGCCGCCGGCGGCGATGGCCGCCCGCGCCAGTTCGTCGTGGCCCCGCTCGACGGCCACGACGACGCCGGCATGGGCGGGGGCCACGCCGGCGGCCTCGGCCAGGCGCGCCCGGCGTTCGGCCGGCAGCACGGGGACGCCCGCCCGCACGGCGCCCAGCCAGGCGGCCTCGGGGGCCAGGGGCACGAGGTCGGGCTCGGGGAAGTACCGGTAGTCGTCGGCGTCTTCCTTCGTGCGCAGCGTGTGCGTCCGCCCGTCGCCCTCGTCCCAGTGGCGGGTCTCCTGGCGCACGTCCTCGCCGGCGGTGAGCAGGTCGACCTGCCGGCGGGCCTCGTACTCGATGGCGCGCCCGAGGCTGCGCAGCGAGTTGAGGTTCTTGATCTCGCAACGAGTGCCGTACGCGTCGGCGCCTTCGGGCCGCACGCTCACGTTGGCGTCGACGCGCAGCGAGCCCTCCTCCATCTTGGCGTCGGACACGCCGGTGGCCACGAGGATGGCCCGCAGCTCGCTGACGTACTGGCGGGCGTCCTCGGCCGAGCGCAGGTCGGGCCGGCCGACGATCTCCAGCAGGGGCACGCCCGCCCGGTTGTAGTCGACCAGGCTGCCGGCGCTGCCGTGGATGCGCCCGGTGGTGCCCTGGTGGGTAGACTTGCCGGTGTCCTCCTCCAGGTGGGCCCGCTCGATGCCCACCCGCTGACCCGACGGCAGCTCGAGCCAGCCGTCGACGTTGAGCGGCTGGTCGTACTGCGACACCTGGTAGTCCTTGGGCATGTCGGGGTAGAAGTAGTTCTTCCGGTGGAAGATCGAGGGGCGCACCTCGCAGTGCAGGGCCTCGCCCAGGCGCATGGCCAGCTCGACCACCTGGCGGTTGAGCACGGGGAGGCTGCCGGGCAGACCCAGGCACACCGGGCACACGTTGGTGTTGGGGGCGTCGCCGAAGCGGTTGGGGCAGGCGCAGAAGATCTTCGTGGCCGTGGCCAGCTCGGCGTGGACCTCGAGCCCGATCACCGTCTCCCAGCGCGTGTCGACGGCGGTCACCGCGGTGCCTCCGCTTCGAGGACGGCGGCGACCCGGAACATCGTGGCCTCGTCGAGGGTGTCGGCCAGGACCTGCACGCCCACGGGCAGCCCGGCCTCCCCGGTGCCGAAGGGGATGCTCATGGCGGGGTGCCCGGCCAGGTTGGAGGGGATGGTGCACACGTCGTTCAGGTACATCGTGTACGGGTCGGCGGTCTTGGCGCCCAGCGGGAAGGCAACCGTGGGCGAGGTGGGCGACACCAGCACGTCGAAGCGCTCGTAGGCCCGGGCGAAGTCGTCGGCGATCAGGCGGCGGACCTTGAGGGCCTTGCCGTAGTAGGCCTCGTAGTAACCGGCCGACAGGGCGTAGGTGCCCAGCATGATGCGCCGCTGCACCTCGGGGCCGAAGCCGGCGGTGCGGGTGGCGGCCATCATCGCCGTGGTGTCGGCGGCGTCGACGCGCAGGCCGTAGCGCACGCCGTCGTAGCGGGCCAGGTTGCTGGAGGCCTCGGCGGGGGCGATGAGGTAGTAGGCGGTGATGCCGTACACCACCGCCGGCACCGACACCTCGTCCACCTTGGCGCCGGCGGCGGCCAGGACCTCGGCGGCCGCGTCCACCTGGGCGAGCACGTCGGCGTCGATCCCCCGGCGCATCTCGGCGAGAAGCCCGACGCGCAGGCCCTCGACGCCGTCGTGGAGCGTCGGCGTGACCGTGCGGGTGGGACCGGGGATGCTGGTGGAGTCGGCCGGGTCGTGGCCGGCGATGACGTCGTAGACGGCGGCCGCGTCCGCGACCGTGCGGGTGAGCGGCCCGATCTGGTCGAGGCTGGAGGCGAAGGCCACCAGGCCGTAGCGCGAGACGGCACCGTAGGTGGGCTTCATCCCCACCACGCCGCACAGGGCGGCGGGCTGGCGGATCGACCCGCCGGTGTCGGTGCCGAGCCCGACAGAGGCGAGGTCGGCGCCCACGGCCGCGGCGCTGCCCCCCGAGCTGCCCCCCGGTACCCGGGAGGGGTCGAGGGGGTGGCGGGTGGGGCCGAAGGCCGAGTTCTCGGTGGACGAGCCCATGGCGAACTCGTCGAGGTTGGTCTTGCCGATCATCACCGCGCCGGCGGCGGCCAGGCGTTCGACCGCAGTGGCGGTGTAGGGCGGGCGCCACCCCTGGAGGATGCGTGACGAGCACGTGGTGGGGACGCCCCGGGTGCACAGGTTGTCCTTGAGGGCGACGGGCACGCCGGCCAGGGGACCGGGGTCGTGGCCGGCGGCGACGGCGTCGTCGACGGCCGCGGCCGCGGCTCGCGCCTCGTCGGCCAGGACCAGGTTGAAGGCGTGCAGCTCGTCGTCGCGCGCGGCGATGCGGGCGAGGTGCTCGTCCACGATGTCGGCCGCCCGGCGCTCGCCCGCCCGAACCGCGGCCGCCAGTGCGAGCGCCGTCATGGCGCCTCCCCGAGGATGGGCGGCACCCAGAAGCGGCCGTCGTCCGTCGCGGGCGCCTCGGCCAGCACCTCGTCGCGGTGGAGGCACGGCCCGGGGATGTCGTCGCGCAGCACGTTCACCAGTGGATAGGGCTGGGTCATGGGGTCGACGGCCGCAAGGTCGAGGGCGTCGATGTCGGCGAAGTGGTCGAGCACGGTGTCGAGCTGGGCCGTCATCGTCTCCAGCTCGTCGGGCCCCAGCGCCAGGCGGGCCAGCCGGGCGACGTGCGCGACCGTGTCGACGGAGATGCGATCGGCCATGGAGCCATCGTAGAGCGGGCACCCCGCCGGTCGGCCGGCGATGGGCGGGAGATGCCGGGGAAGGGAACGGCCGCGGCGTCTCGGGCATCATGACGGCCATGAAGATCGCAGTGGTCGGGCTCGTCGCGCTCGCCTTGGGGATGGTGGCCGCCTGCGGCGACGACGAGAGCGACGTGCGCGGCACCGGTACAGCCCCGGCGGCCACCACGGCCGACACGACGAACCCGGCCACGACGAGCCCGGCGGGAACCACGAGCGCCGTCGCCA
>JBIOZN010000255.1:0-2259 GCA_044871175.1 Acidimicrobiales bacterium
CTGGCCGACGATCTCCACCGCCTGGTCCCACAGGTCGTGCTCGCGCACGAACCGCTCGCTGGCCACCACCACGGCGGCCCCCCCGTCGGAGGTCGGGCAGCACTGCAGCTTGGTGAGCGGGTCGTACACCATGGGTGCGGCGAGGATCTCGTCCAGGCTGTACTCGTCCTGGAACTGCGAGTTCGGGTTGTTCACCGAATGCCGGTGGTTCTTCTCGCTGATCCGGGCAAGCGTGTCCCGGCTGAGCCCGTAGGTCTCCATGTACTCGCGGGCGGCGTTGCCGAACATCTGCGGGGCGGTGGGGGCGTCGCTGCGGCCCCGCTTGGTCCACATCGCCTTGATCTGGGGCTTCAGAGGCGGGAACCGGTCGCCCCAGTGCCCCTTCAGGCTGCCTCGCTCCATCTTCTCGAAGCCGAGGACGAGGACGCAGTCGTACAGCCCGCCCTGGATGAACTTGCGCGCCGTGTACAGCGCCGACGAACCGGTGGAGCAGTTGTTGTTGACGTTCAGCACCGGGACGCCGGTCATGCCCAGCGGGTAGAGCGCGGCCTGCCCGCAGGTCGAGTCGCCGTACACGTATCCGGCGACGGCGTGCTCCACGAGCTCGTACCTGATGCCGGCGTCGGCCAAGGCCTTCTCACCCGCCTCTCGCCCCATGTCGGGGTAGTCCCAGTCGCGGGCGCCGGGCTTCTCGAACTTGGTCATGCCGACGCCGATGACGAAGGCGCGGTTGCTCATGGTTGCTCCTCTGCGGGGTGAAGAAGAAAGGCGCGCCCGATCAGCACGGCGGCCTCGATGGACGGACTGGCCTGACGGCGCTGGCGGGCGAGGGCGTTCACGAGCGCAAGCGCCGAGCGGACGAGGATGCGCGCGTCCGCGGGCGCGAGATCGGGACGGAGCTCGCGCAGCACCCCGGCCCACTGCTCGTGGAGGTCGCGTCGGCGGCGGGCGAGCCGGGGGCGTTCGGACGCCGGGAGCGAGCCGCCCTCCCGGCTGGTGACGACGAGGAGGTCGACGTGATCGAAGGCGACCTCGACGTAGGAGCGGATCAGGCCGTCGAGCGCCTCGCCGGGCGACGCGGCCGATACGACGGCACGGGCCGCGCCGGCGATCACGAAAGCGCCGGCGCGGTCGTAGGCGTCGAGCAGGATGTCGACCTTGCCGGCCACGTGCTCGTACAGGGACGGGCCCGACATCCCCACCGCGTCGCCGATGTCATCCATGCCGACGCCGTGGTAGCCACGAGCGGCAAACAGGCGCATGGCCGTAGCGATGATCTGCTCCCGTCGGGGCGTGGGCGCGTGCCACGCCCGCCGCCGCGGCGGTGGCGCGGGCGTCGCCGCCGCCGTCTTTGACGTCACGATGGCCAGCAGCCCCTCGACCACGAGCACCCGCAGCCGAGGCGAGGCCAGATCGCCCGGGCGTCCGGCCAGCGAGCTCAGCACGCCGTTGACGGCCTGCTGGCGCACGGCGAGCTCGCCCCGCGACAGCCCGGGCCGCGCCCCCACGATGGCGTCGCTCCAGCGCTCGAACAGCTCGGCCTCGCGCCGGGCCAGCTGGCGGCGGATGTCACCGCCGGCCAGATGCCTTTCCCGCACGTAGGTTGCCAGCGGCCCCGGCCGGTCGAGCACCAATTGCACCGACCCCTCGATGACGTCTCGCAGCGACGAGGCACGGCCGTTGGCCACGGCCAGCCAGGCGTCGATGGCGTCGAGCAACACGGCCTGGAGCACCGCGTCCTTGCCGGCGAAGTGGCGGTAGATCGCACCCGCGCTGATGCCGGCGCGCTCGGCGATCTCGTGCACGCCGACGGCGGCGAATCCCCGTTCGGCGAACAGGTCGGCGGCCGCGGCCACGATGTCGGACTTGGTGGAGGCCAACCGCCGCCCCCGGCGGGCCGGCACGTCGGTGGCGGTCATCGCGCGTCGCGCGGCAGGCCGAGCACGCGCTCGGCGATCGTGTTCCGCTGGATCTCGTCGGTACCGCCCCCCAGGCGCATGCCGGGTGCCCCGTTGACGAACTCGGTCCACGCGAACGTCCCCCACTCACCGGTGTCGGCCCCCAGGCGCGGGCCCAGCAGCACCGACGCCACGTGGGCCACCTTCTGCATCCAGTTGGTGAGGGCGAGCTTGCCGAGCGAGCCCTCGGGCCCGGGCACGCCGCTGGCGTGGCGGGTGGCGGCCGCCCGTTGCTGGGTGAGGCTCCGCACGCGGGCGGCCGTGTACGCCTCGGCGAGCAGCTGGCGCACCACCGGGTCAC
>JBIOZN010000256.1:0-4978 GCA_044871175.1 Acidimicrobiales bacterium
CCCAGGTCGTCGACCAGGGGATGGGTGCAGCCCTGTTCGGCTACACCAAGCTGTACGGCCAGGTGCCCGGCGGTCAGGCCGAGCTGCTCCGCGTGCCCCAGGCCCAGTACGGGCCGATCAAGGTGCCCGAGGGGCCGCCTGATGAGCGCTTCGTCTACCTGTCGGACGTGCTCCCGACCGCCTGGCAGGCCGTCGAGTACGCCAGCCTGGCTCCCGGAGGCACCCTGGTCGTGCTCGGGCTCGGGCCCATCGGCGACATGTCGGCTCGCGTCGCTCTGCACCGGGGAGCGGGGCGCGTGATCGGCGTCGACCTCGTACCCGAGCGCCTCGAGCGCGCCCGGGCGCGCGGCGTCGACGTGGTCGACCTCAACTCCTCCGACGACGTGGGCGAGGTCGTGCGCGAGCGCACCGCCGGGCGAGGCGCCGACGCCGTCATCGACGCCGTGGGCATGGAGGCCCACGGCTCGCCGGTGGCGAAGCTGGCCCACCAGATCAGCGGCCTGCTGCCCGACGCGCTGGCGGCCCGGGTGATGGAGAAAGGCGGGGTCGATCGCCTGGCCGCCCTGCAGACCGCCATCGAGCTCGTCCGCCGGGGCGGCACCATCTCCCTGGTCGGGGTGTACGGCGGCATGGCCGATCCGCTGCCCATGCTGACCCTGTTCGACAAGCAGGTGCAGCTGCGCATGGGGCAGGCCAACGTGCGGCGGTGGGTGGACGACATCCTGCCGCTCCTCACCGACGCCGACCCCCTGGGCGTCGACACGTTCCACACCCACCGGGTGGCCCTCACCGAGGCACCCCATGCGTACGAGATGTTCCAGAAGAAGCAGGACGGCGCGGTCAAGGTCCTGTTCAAGCCGTGAAGTGGTAGACAGCCGCGCGTGGGGGACCGGATCGTCACCGTGTCGGCTACCTACGGCAGCGGTGGCAGCATCATCGCCCCCCGGCTGGCCGAGCGGCTCGGCCTCGGCCTGCTCGACCGCCCCCTCCCCGCCAGCGCCTTGACCACCGGCGAGGCCCTGGGCGAGGAGGAGGAGGCGGGCACCCCGCTGCGGCGCTGGCTGGCGCGCCTGGCCCACATCCCCAGCGTGGTCGCCGGCGCGCCGGTGGGCACCGCCGACGACCTCGACCCGGCTCGCGAGCTGCAGCGGGCCTTCGAGGCCGAGATCCACCGGGCGGTGGCCCCCGGCGCCGCCGTCGTCCTGGGGCGCGCCGCCGCCGTCGTGCTCGCCGGGCGCCCGGGCGCGTTCCACGTCCGCCTCGACGGCCCCGTCGAGCGGCGGGTGGCGCGGGCGGTGGCCGGGGAGAGCATCGACGTCGCCACCGCCCGCCGGCGGCTCGACGTCACCGACCGGGCCCGCCACCACTACGTCCGCCAGGTCTACCGGCGCGACGCGAACGACCCGGCGCTGTACCACCTCGTGCTCGACAGCACCGTGCTGCCGGTGGAGGCGGTGGTGAGCCTGCTGGCCGACGCCGCCAGCGCTTTCTGGGCGGCGGGGGGCGGGGGGCCGGCCTGACGCCGGGTCAGCCGGATCAGGAGGCGAGCGCCAGGAGCTCGGGCGCCTTGGCCAGCGCCTGCAGGCAGCGGGCCCGCGTCGGCCCCAGGCTGCCCAGGGGGACGCCCAGCTCCTGGGCGGCGGTGGCGTAGGGCGTCTCGTCCAGCACGACGACCTCGACCAGCCGGCGGCGGTCGGCCGAGAGACGGGAGAGGGCCCGCCGCACGGTGTCGCGCTGCTCGCCGGCCAGGACCGTGTCGTCGGTGGCCGCGGGCGCCACCGCGTGGCGGCGGTGGGCGGCCAGCAGGTCGGCATCGCGCCGGGCCCGCTCGACGACCCGCAGGCACTCCCGGGCCGTGGTGGTGGCCAGCCACCCCGGGAGCCCTTCGGGGGCGCGCAGGCGGCCGAGGTGGGTGAGGGCCAGCAGCCAGACGCGCTGGGTCACGTCGTCGACGTCGCTGGGGGACAGGCGGTAGCGCCGGGCGACGCCGGTGACCAGGCGGCCGAACCGGGTGACGATCTCGTCCCATGCCGCCGCCTCGCCCGCCACCGCCCGGGAGACGAGCGTCGCCACCGGCACGGCCCCCGGTCCGGGGTGGGTGGCGTGACCGCGACTCATGCCGGCGGTACGGCGCCGGCTGCCGCCCGGTTCCGAACTTCCGGTCGCCGGGATTGCCCGGCCGCCGCCACCCGCCCCGCTCGCGGCCTCGTCTTGGGGCGTCCGGGCGCACCAGGAGCACCCGTCGCGCCAAGCGAGCACAACCTGCTCGTGGTGCGCCGAGAGCGGGTGGCGCCCCGAGATGGTCGAGCGGCGTGCGACGCTGGGGCCGTGGCCGACACCACCGACACCCGCGCGGCGTGGCTCGCCCCCGACGAACTCGAGTCGGCTCGCCAGCGGGTGCCGATGGTGTACGTCGACGCCGTGCCCGTGCGGGTCGACGGGCGCGGCCTGGTCACCTCGATCGGGCTGCTGCTGCGGGCCATGCCCGACGGGTCGGTGAGCCGGGCGGTGGTGAGCGGCCGCGTCCTGTACGGCGAGCGGGTGCGTGACGCCCTCCTCCGGCACCTGGAGAAAGACCTCGGCCCGCTGGCCCTGCCCCGCCTCCCGCCGGCGCCCCAGCCCTTCACGATCGTGGAGTACTTCCCCGATCCCGCCGTCAGCGGCTTCCACGATCCCCGCCAGCACGCCATCAGCCTGGCTTACGTCGTGCCCGTCGACGGCGACTGCGAGCCGTCGCAGGACTCCCTCGACCTCGCCTGGGTCACCCCGGCCGAGGCCGCCAGTGCCGAAGTGCGCCGGGAGATGTCCGGCGGCCACGACCGCCTCGTGCTGCTCGCCATGGCGCACGCCGGCTGCTTGTGGTGATGTCCGGGGTACACAAGGGCGCGATGAGCACCACCGACGATCCTCAGGACCTGGCCGAGGCCCTGGACGAGGCCAAGATCGACGTCGAAAAGGACTTCGGCGACGACTACCCCGAGGACTATCCCCCCGACCAGCCCCTGAGCGGCGGTACCGACGAGATCGAACCGAGCGCGCCTGAGTCGGCCTCCCGGGCGTCATTGCGGGAGGAGCCCGACCCGCTGGTGGCCGAGCTCGACCGAGCTGCCGCCGAGCGCGAGCGTGGCCCCGACCGCACGGCCACCGAGCGCTTGCTGGATGATCTCGACGTCGAGGTGCCCGACGACGAGTTCGACCAGCCGGTCGCGGCCGACCTGGTGGACGACCTGCTCGACGAGGCCGGCGACGAGTTCGACGACAACGGGGCCACGCCGGCGCCGCTCATCGATCCGACGCCGGGCTTCGACGACGAGCCCCAGGCGGTGGCCGACGAAGGCGACGACAGCGGCGACGAGTCGGCCGAGGAGGCGGCCATGCACATCGAGCACGAGGCTTGAAGTCGCAGGTCGCGCCGCCCTCTCCGGTCGAGCCCTCCTGGACCGAGAGGGATCGAAACGACGTGGAGCGCGGCGCGACTGGTAGCGTCCAGCGGTCATGACGGGGCCCGAGCGGGCGGGAGCCGAGATCGTGTGGCTCAGCACGGCCGAGGCGGCCGAGCGGCTGGGCCTGACCCCGCGCACGCTCTACCGCTTCATCGACGAGGGCCAGCTGCCGGCCTATCGCTTCGGCCGCGTGATCCGCCTCCAGCGGGGCGAGGTCGACGCCTTCATCGAGCGCAGCCGCATCCAGCCGGGCACCCTCGAGCACCTGTACCCCGACGCCGGCGGCCGGCGCGACGGGATCGATCGCGAGGAAGGGGCCGGCCGGTAGCGTGGGCACCCACGCGCTGGCGCGCCGCCGTCTGAGGAGCCTGCACCTACCAACGTGACGCCCTCTTCCGTCCAGGTCATCGTCCCGGGCAACCACCTCATGGTCGGCCTCCTCGGCCAGCGCGACGCACTGCTCCGCCAGATCGAGCGGGCGTTCCCCGACACCGCCATCCACGTGCGCGGCAACGAGATCACCATCGACGGGCCCGCCGCCGACGAGGTGTCGCGCCTGTTCGAGGAGCTCGTCGTGCTGCTGCAGCGGGGCGACCGCATCGACGAGGCCACCCTGGGGCGCGCCATCGCCATGGTGCGCGCCGAGGAGCGCCCGAGCGAGGTGCTCACCACCGAGGTCTTGCGGGCCACTCGGGGTCGCACGGTGCGGCCCAAGACCAGCGGCCAGAAGCGCTACGTGGAGGCCATCCGGGAGAACGTGATCACCTTCGGCGTGGGCCCCGCCGGCACGGGCAAGAGCTGGCTGGCGGTGGCCATGGCCGTGCAGGCGCTGCAGGCCAAGCAGGTGCAGCGGATCATCCTCACCCGCCCGGCGGTGGAGGCGGGTGAGCGCCTCGGCTTCCTGCCCGGCGACCTCATGGCCAAGGTCGACCCCTACCTCCGTCCGCTGTACGACGCCCTCTATGACATGGTGGAGCCCGAGGGCGCCCAGCGCCTGCTCGAGCGCCAGACGGTGGAGGTGGCGCCCTTGGCCTTCATGCGGGGCCGCACGCTCAACAGCTCGTTCATCATCCTCGACGAGGCCCAGAACACCACGCCCGAGCAGATGAAGATGTTCCTCACCCGCATCGGCTTCGGGTCCAAGGTCGTCGTCACCGGCGACATGACCCAGGTGGACGTGCCCGGCGGGCGCAGCGGGCTGGTCGGCCTCGAGCGCATCCTGGCCGGCATCAGCGGGCTGGCCTGGGTCAACCTCACCCAGGCCGACGTCGTGCGCCACCGCATCGTCGCCGACATCGTCGCGGCCTACGAGCGGGCCGACAACGAGCGGGGGGGCGACGAGCGACTCGACGAGCTGCGGGCCGGCGACGAGGGCACCGGCTCCGACGACCGGGTCGGCTCCGACGACCGGGTCGGCTCCGACGGCGGCGGCGGCTCCGACGACCGGGTCGGCTCCGACGGCGGCGGCGGCTCCGACGACCGGGTCGGCTCCGACGGCGGCGGCGGCCGTGGCTGACCCTTCGTCTCCGTCGCCC
>JBIOZN010000257.1:0-8152 GCA_044871175.1 Acidimicrobiales bacterium
GCGGCGACTACGACCTCCGCACCGTCGGCGCCGCCGAGCAGGCGATGGGCGACCACCGGCCCCAGGTGGTCGTGCACCTGGCCGCCCGGGTCGGAGGCATCGGCGCCAACCTCGCCCACCCCGCCCAGCTCTACCTCGACAACCTGCTGATGGGCACCTATGTCATCGAGGCGGCGCGCCATGCCGGGGTCGACAAGCTCGTCCTCGTGGGCACGATCTGCTCGTATCCCAAGTTCACTCCCGTCCCGTTCCACGAGTCCTCGCTGTGGACCGGCTACCCGGAGGAGACCAACGCCCCCTACGGCGTGGCCAAGCTAGCCATGCTGCAGCACGCCCAGGCCAATGCCGCCGAGTACGGGCAGCGCTCGATCTACCTCATGCCCACCAACCTCTACGGGCCGGGCGACAAGTTCCACCCGTCGGTGAGCCACGTCATCCCCGCGCTGGTGAAGAAGTGCGTGGACGCGCTGGAGGGCGGCGTCGACAAGATCGAGGTTTGGGGCACGGGCACGGCCACGCGTGAGTTCCTGTACGTGGACGATGCGGCCGAGGGCATCGTGCTGGCCACCCAGCACCACGAGGACGCGGCGCCCGTGAACCTGGGGGCCGATCGCGAGGTGTCGATCCGCGAGATCGCCGAGCGCATCGCCTGGCTCACCGGCTTCACCGGCGACCTCGTGTGGGACCCCACCAAGCCCGACGGCCAGCCCCGGCGCCGGGTCGACGCCTCCCGCGCCGAGCAGGCGTTCGGATGGCGGGCCACCACCGACCTCGACGACGGCCTGCGCGCCACCATCGAGTGGTACCTCGCCCACCGGGCCGAGGCGGAGGCCCCGCCCCGCTGATGGACGGCCCGGCGGCGCCCGCCCGGCCGCCCCTGGCGCCGCCCCCGGCCCCGCCACCGCCAGCCCCGCGGAGGTGGCGAGGTCTGGCCCTCCTCGGCGCGGGGATCGTCGTCGGCGTGGTCGTCACCGTGGCCGTGGTCGCCGCCGTCAGCCGCAAGGACGAGGGCGGCGACGCGATTCCGGACACGTCGGCGACGAGCGCGCCCGGCGGCCCGCCGGCCGCCGGTTCCGACACCGTCGCGCCGCCCCGGTTCACCCGCCTCGACCAGCTCCTCCGTCCCGGCGACGTGGCCGCGTTGCGGGCCGTGCTCGACGAGCTCGCCTTCCCGTCGTGGTGGTGGCTCCCCCCGGCCGTCAGCCCCGACCTACAGACCCTGCCGACGGTGCGCCGCCTGTACGTGCGCGACGAGCTGCTGGGGGGCGGCAACGGTGCCGGCGTGGCCACCGAACTGGGCACCACCTGGTGGCTGCCCGGGGCGAGCGCCGCCGAGGCCGAACCTCAGGTGCTGGCGGCGGTGCCGGCCGACGCCTACGACATCCCCGCCGGGACGGCCAGCCGGCGCACCAGCCAGGACGCCGGCGGGTCGGCGATCGCCTACCGGTTCCCCGCCCTCGGCGGCGGAGCGGCCGACGCCCTGCGTGTCGAGGTCACCGAACGCCCGGCCCGGGGCGACCCGCGCCCGGCGCCCGCCGGCACCGAGGTCACCCTCGTGGCCGTGTCCCAGTCGGCGCGCCCTCCGGCGGGGCCGCCCGTGGGCGCCGGCTCGGCCCGGGCGTTCCTCGCCGGCGCCCCGACCTCGCCCGCCCTGTCCTGGTCGAGCACCGAGCTCACGGCCACGGCCGATCCCGCTGCGGGTGCGGCCAGCGGTGCCTACCGGGCCACGTTCACCGCCCCCGAGGCGAGCGCGGACGACGTGACCGGCTTCCTCGCTGATCCCGCCAGCTACCGCGGCGCCTTGCAGCCGGTGCAGGTGGGCACGTTCGTGTCCGACGCGGAATGGGAGCAGCCCATGGCCGTGGGGACGTTCCTGGGGCGTTACACGCTGCTCAAGCCGGCCACCGGGGCGACCCCGCGATTGTTCGTCGACTTGGAGTTCCCGCTCCGGTGACGCGTCGCGGAACCGGAGGCGGCGCCCGTTCGTCTGCCCCGCCGAGGACCCCATGACCGTGACGCCGACATGACCGTGCCGCCCGACGCCCCGCTCCCGCCGCCGACCGCGCCCGGCGGAGCCTCTCGCCCGCTCCCGCCGCCTCCGTCCCCCGCCGCGGGCGGCTGGGCCCCGCCGCCCTACGCCCCGCCGGCGGGCCCTCGCCCGGGCCCGGAACGGGGACGCCGGCGGGGCCTCGTCGTCGGCGGCATCGTCGCCGCCGTGGCCCTGGTCGCCCTCGTCGTGGGCCTGGTGGCCGCCAACGGCGGTGACGACGAGCAGACCGCCGACACCACCGATGCGCCCGTCACCACGGCGCGTCCGGGCACCACCGAAGCGCCGGCCACCACCCGCCCGGAAGGCTCGACGACCACCGGCGCCGGCACGGCCACCACCCGGGCGGTTCCGGCCACGACCGGGACCGGCGCGGGCACCACCACCGGCGCCGGCGCCGGCACCACCTATCCGCCCGCAATCGCCCCGGCCAGCGCGGTCACGCCGCCCCCGATCACCTCGGTGAGCCAGGGGATCCTCCCGGCCGACGCCGCCGCCCTGCGCGCCACCCTCGACGCCTTCGCCTTCCCCGCCTGGTGGCCGCTGCCCGACCACTTCGCCGGGCCGATGGACGCGTATCCCACCGTGCAGGCGATCAGCGCCGACGATTCGCTCGTGTGGTCGGACGTGAAACCCCAGGGCTACACCAGCTGGAGCACCAGCTGGCTCGACCCCAACCCCGACCTGGCGGCGGCCGAGGCGACGTGGACGGCAAGGCTACCGAACGACCTATTCGACATCGCGTCCGGCGTCGCCGCCAAGACCACCACCATCCAGCAGGGCAAGACGATCAATACCTACTACTTCGAGGCCCGGGACGGCAGCTACCAGTCGGTGTCGCTCCGCCTGCAGGAAGCCATCACCGACGCGGGCGAGAAGGTCGGCGTGTTCGTCGACGTCGACTACCAATCGGACTTCACCGACAACCCGGCCGCCGTCCCCGTCGGGCCGGGGCCGGGGAAGAGCTTCTTGCCCCTCGCCCCGACCTCGGGCCAGATGCGCTGGCTGTCCACCAGCTTCGACGTCCGCGGCGGGTCGGGCATCGTCGCCACCTCGCCGTACGGCTCGTACGAGGCGACGTGGACGATCCGGCCCGACCAGATGGACACGGTGATCACCTACCTCGCCGACCCCACCCACTTCACCGGTGACCTCCGACCGGTGGCGCCCGGTTCCTTCGTGAGCGACGACACGTGGAGCCAGGACATGGTGTACGGCCCGCTGGCCGGCGAGTACCAGATCTACAAGTCCGGGCCGAGCACCAGCGGCGACATCTACGTGACCCTGGAGTTCGACCTGCCCGAGGGCTGACCGCCCGCCGCCACTCCCGTCCGCCTCCCTGGGCGTTCTGTGGAGACTTGAGGTCGCAGGACGACCCCAACTCTCCACAGACGTCAGCCGGTGAGGGCGGCGACCAGGCGGCGCAGCGGCACCCGGAAGTCGTCGAGCAGCGGTAGCCCGCCGAGGCGCAGGACGGCGTTGTCGAGCACCGAGTTGGCCGGTCGGGGCGCGGGCCGGGGCGGCTGCAGGTCCTCAGTGGCGATCGGGCGCACCATCTCCGGGTCGCGCCCGGCGGCGGCCACCACCTCCCGGGCGAACTCGTACCAGCTCACGGCGCCCTGGTTGGTGACGTGGTGGATACCGGGGCGCCGGTCGAGCCCGAGGCGGCGGATCATCGGCGCCAGGTCGGCGGTGAAGCTGGGGTGGCCGCGCTGGTCGGCGACGAAGGCGAGGCTGTCCATCTCGGCCGCCAGGCGCAGCACCGTCTTCACCATGTTCGCCCCGTGCTCGCCGCACACCCATGACGTGCGCACGATGGTGGCCTCGGGCCCCGCCTCGAGCTCGCCGCCGAGCTTGGACCGCCCGTACACGCCGAGCGGGTCGGGCACGTCCCACTCGGTGTAGGGCTCGTCCTGCTCACCGCTGAACACGTAGTCGGTGGAGACGTGCACCAGGTGGCTGCCCGCCCGCCGGCAGCCGTCGGCCACCCACCGCACGGCCAGGGCGTTGGCCGCCCACGCCCGGTCAGGGTCGGCCTCGCAGGCGTCCACCGCCGTCCACGCCGCGCAGTGCATCACCACGTCGGGCCGCAGGATCGTGATCGCCCCGAGCACGGCGTCGCGGTCGGTGGCGTCGAGCCGGGCGTGGTCGGCGGCGACGACATCGTCGCCCGCCGCCGAGCACACCCTCACCACGTCGTGGCCGAGCTGCCCGCCGGTGCCCGTGACCAGGACCTTCACGACGGCGGGCGGGCCTTCAGCGGCTCCCACCAGTCGCGGTGGTCCCGGTACCACGCCACCGTGGCCTCCAGCGCCTCGTCCAGCTGACGCTCCGGCCGCCAGCCCAGCGCCTCGATCTTGTCGGTGGTGATGGCGTAGCGGCGGTCGTGCCCGAGGCGGTCCTCCACCGGCTCGATGGCGTCCTCGCCCCGGCCGGTGAGGCCCAACAACCGATACGTGAGCTCGCGGTTGGTGATCTCGTTGTGGGCGCCGATGTTGTAGATCTCCCCCACCTCGCCCCGGCGCAGCACGAGGTCGACGGCCCGGCAGTTGTCCTCCACGTACAGCCAGTCGCGCACGTTGCCACCGTCGCCGTACAGCGGCACCCGTAACCCGTCGAGCAGGTTGGTGGTGAACAGCGGGATCACCTTTTCGGGGAACTGGTAGGGCCCGAACTGGTTGGACGACCGGGTGACGAGCACGGGCAGCCCGTAGGTGCTGAGGTAGCTGAGGGCGATCAGGTCGCTGCCCGCCTTGGAGGCCGAGTACGGCGAGCGGGGGCCCAGCCGATCGGTCTCGCCGAAGCGGCCCTGCGCGATGGAGCCGTACACCTCGTCGGTGGAGATGTGCACGAACCGCTCGACGCCGATGCGGCGGGCCTCGTCGCACAACACGTTGGTGCCGTCGCAGTTGGTGCGCACGAACTCGTCCGGGCTGGCGATGGAACGGTCGACGTGGCTCTCGGCGGCGAAGTGCACGACGGCGTCGTGGCCCTCCATGGCGCCCCGCACCGCGTCGCGGTCGCAGATGTCGCCCTTCACGAAGGCGAAGCGCGGGTCGTCACGCACGTCGGCCAGATTGGCCTCGTGGCCGGCGTAGGTGAGCTTGTCGAAAACCGTGACCTCGTCATCGGTGGTGGCGAGGACATGACGTACGTAATTGGACCCGATAAAACCCGCAGCTCCGCTGACAAAAAGCTTCATAGGCTGGGAACTCGCTTTGCTCGTGCCGCATCTGATTCCGCTCGGCCGAAGCTGCGCCGGCCGAGCGACGTAAGCCGGGCGGCTTCGCAACCCGGCCCACGTTGCCGGTCAGTTCGATTGCTCACTTCTAAGCCCTCATGGGCCAGGCCGGGCGGCGCGCCGCCGAGATGTCGGCCCGCCGGGGGTTGGCCTGATCACGGGGCGACAGGATCGGGTCGGTGATGCCCCATGCGGCGGCGACGTCGGGGTCGTCCCACGCCACGCCCAACTCGTCGGCGGGGTTGTAGTAGCCGTCCACCAGATATGTGATCACCACGTCGGTGAGGGCGGAAAAACCGTGGGCCACGCCGGGCGGGATGAACACGCCCCAGTGGTTGTCGCCCGACAGGTCGAGGGTGAGCGTGGCGCCGTCGGTGGGACCGCTCTCGCGAAGATCGTGCAGCACCACCCGGGCGGTGCCGAAGGGGACGTACCAGTAGTCGGCCTGGTGCAGGTGGTAGTGCAGCCCGACCAACGCACCCGCCTGGCGGTTGGCCCGGTTGCCCTGCACCATCTCCCGGCCCTGGGGGAACCAGCTGCGCCGGTACGTCTCGATGAACAGCCCCCGCTGGTCGCCGTGCAGCTCGGGCTCGACGACGTACACGCCGGCCACCACGCTCGATTCGGTGACCTTGGGCATCAATTCACGTCCACCTGGCAGTGGTCGCCGATCATGAGCCGGAGGGCACGGGGGCGCACCTGGCTGCGGGACACGACGGTGTCCTTGCCGATGAGGCTGTCGGTGAGCCGGGGGATGTCGAGGATGCGGGTGCGCTCGAGCACGACCGAATGCTCGACCTCGCTGTGGCTGATCTCGCACCCGGCGGCAATGGCCGTGAACGGCCCGATGTAGCTGTCGACGACGCGGGTGCCGGGCCCGATGGCCACGGGCCCCCGCACGGTCGAGCGCACGATCTCGGCGCCGTCCTCGATCACGACCCGGCCCTCGATGCTGGACGCCGCATCGACCTGGCCGTCCACCCGCTGGGTCAGGGTCTCGAGCAGGAGCCGGTTGGCCTCAAGCAGCGGTGTGAGCTTGCCGGTGTCGATCCACCAGCCCGACAAGCGCTCGGTGCGCACCCGGTGGCCCTGGTCGATGAGCCACTGGATGGCGTCGGTGATCTCCAGCTCGCCCCTGTGCGACGGCCGGATGGCGCGCACGGCCCGATGGATGGTGGCGTCGAACAGGTAGACGCCCACGAGGGCGAGGTCGCTGGGCGGGTCGGCCGGCTTCTCCACCAGCGCCACCACGTTGCCGTCGTCGTCCAGGCGGGCGATGCCGAAGCGGTGCGGATCGGGCACCTGCTTGAGCAGGATCTGCGCCGCCGGCGGGACGGGATCGTTGCCGCGCGCCGTCTCGAACTCGGCCACGAACCGGCCGAGGTCCTGCTCGAGCAGGTTGTCGCCCAGGTACATGACGAAGTCGTCGTCGCCCAGGAAGTCGCCGGCGATGAGCACGCAGTGGGCCAGGCCGAGAGGCGCGTCCTGGGGGATGTAGGTGGCCTTGACGCCGAACGCGCTGCCGTCGCCGACGGCGGCCATGACCTCGGCTCGGGTGTCCCCCACGATGATGCCGACCTCGGTGATGCCGGCCCCGGCCATGGCCTCGAGCCCGTAGAACAGGATGGGCTTGTTGGCCACGGGTACGAGCTGCTTGGCGCTCGTGTGGGTGATGGGCCGCAGCCGCGTGCCCGCCCCACCGGCCAGGATCAGGGCTTTCATTCGGTGGCGTCCTCCGGAGCGGGCAGGTCGGCCAGGCTGCCGTGGGCGAACAGCTCGAACAGCGGGGCGGCCTCGTCCTCCCGCACCCGCAGCACGCTCTTGTCCCCCACCGTGTCGTTGTCGGCCGGCGGGGTGAAGGTGGCGATGTTGTCGAGGTCGACCCGGCGCAGGTCGGAGCCGAACCGGGCCATGGTGAAACCGTCGTCGCTGGACAGGTCGTCGCGCACGATGGCGGCCAGGTCGGGCACGGCGGTGGGATCGGTGAGCCCGACCCGCACGGCCTGCTTCAGGGCGTCCTTCATGAACGCCTGCTGGCGGGCGATGCGCCCGAGGTCGGCGGTGGGGTCGGTGTGCCATTCCCCGTCGTCGCCCAGCGTCTGCAGGTGCCGGGCGCGGGCGTACTGCAGGGCGGTGAGCCCGTCGAGGTCGTAGCAGCCCGGCTGCAGGATGAGCAGGCCGCTGTTGTCGTCCTTGACCGGCCGCTCGAAGCAGGTGGGCACGCCGCCCACGGCGTCCACCAGGTGCTTGAAGCCCAGGAAGTCGACCTCGAGGTAGTGGTGGATGGGGATGCCGAAGTTCTGCTCGACGGTGTCGATCAGGGTCTCGGGGCCGGCTGGGTAGGCGGCGTTCAGGCGATCGCGACCGTCGGTGCCGGCGATCTCCACCCACAGGTCCCGGGGCAGCGACAAGATGGCGGCCCGGCCGTGGGCGGGGTCGGTCCGCAGGATCATCATCGTGTCCGACCGCTGGCCGCCCACGTCGCCGAACGAGCCGTCGGCCGCGCCCTCCTCGACGATCCCCTCCCGGGAGTCCGAGCCCACCAGGAGGTAGTTGGTGGGCCCGCCGCCGGCGTCGCTGAGGGCGTCGCCCGTGTCGACCACCCGGGTCTTCAGTGACTGGTGCGCCCACACGCCGCCCACCAGGGCCACCGCCACGGCGGTGACGGCGAAGAGCGCCAGCGCCGCCGCGGCGCGCTGGGACCGGCGGCGGCGAGGCACGGCGCGCCACGTTACCGGCGCCCCCCACCACCGGACCGGTCACCCCGCCCGCGCCCGCCGCCGCGGCGCCCGCCGCCGCCGCGGCCGCCCGCCGCCCGCCGCCCGCCGCCGCCGCCCTCCCGCCGCGGCCGCCCGCCGCCCGCC
>JBIOZN010000258.1:0-4216 GCA_044871175.1 Acidimicrobiales bacterium
ATCATCCCGATCGACGCCATCTTCTCGCCCGTGCGCCGGGTCACCTTCGACGTCGAGCCCACCCGCGTCGAGCAGTCCACCAACTTCGACCGGCTGGTGCTCGACATCGAGACCGACGGCTCGATCACGCCCCGGGAGGCGCTGGCCTCGGCGGGGGCGACGCTGCGGGAGCTGGTCGAGCTGGTGGCCACGCTGTCCGACTCGGCGCCCCATCTCGAGCTGGGCGAGCTCGTGGGCATCAACACCGGGTCGCCCGACCTCGACCACCCCATCGAAGACCTCGACCTGTCCGAGCGACCCCGGAACTGCCTCAAGCGGGCCCAGGTCAACACCATCGGCGAGCTCGTGCAGAAGACGGAGGAGGACCTCCTCAACATCACCAACTTCGGTCAGAAGTCGCTCGACGAGGTGAAGATCAAGCTCGACGAGCGCGGCCTGTCGCTGCGGGGCTGAGGAGCGTCGTCGTGCCCGCCACTCCCCGTCGCGCCCGCCGGTTCGGCGGCGACCCCGGCCACCAGCGGCTCATGATGGCCAACCTGGTGGCCTCGCTCATCGCCGCCGAGGCCATCACCACCACCGAGGCCAAGGCCAAGGCGGTACGGCCCATCGCCGAGAAGCTGATCACCAAGGCCCGCAAGGGCGGCCTGCATCGCCACCGCCAGATCGTCGCCTACCTGGGCGACAAGGAGATGGCCCAGAAGCTGATCGACGAGGTCGCACCCCGCTACGCCGAGCGGCCGGGCGGGTACACCCGGATCCTCAAGCTCGGCCCGCGCCACGGCGACGGCGCCGACATGGCTCGGATCGAGCTCGTCTAGCCCTGGCGCGCGTCCGCTTCACCGTCGCCTACGACGGTGCGCCGTTCCACGGGTTCGCCGCCAACCAAGGGGTGCCCACGGTTGCGGGCACGCTGGGCGCCGCCCTCGAGCGGGTGCTGCGGCACCCGGTCGAGCTCACGGGGGCGGGGCGCACCGACGCCGGTGTCCACGCCCGGGGTCAGGTGGTGAGCTTCGACGCACCGGCCGACGCGCTCGATCTGGCGCGGGTGCAACGGAGCGTCAACGCGCTGTGCGGGCCGGCGATCGTCGTCACTGCGGCGGCCGTGGTGGACGACGACTTCGACGCCCGCTTCTCGGCCCGCTGGCGCCGCTACGGGTACTCGATCCTCAACCGGGACACGCCGGACCCGTTCCTCGCCCGGACCACCTGGCACGTCCCCCATCCCCTCGACCGCACGGCGTTGCAGCTGGCCGCCGACCCACTGGTGGGCGAGCACGACTTCTCGTCCTTCTGCCGCCGCCCCCGCACCGTTGATCCACACGACGCGCCGGTGTCCCTGGTGCGGCGGGTCCTCGACGCCCGCTGGTGCGACGCCGAGGCCGACGTCCTTCGGTTCGACATCCGGGCCAACGCCTTCTGCCAGCAGATGGTGCGCTCGATCGTCGGCCTGCTGGTCGACGTCGGCCTCGGCCGGCGCAGGGCGGGCGAGGTGCTGGGCGTCCTGCGCGCCCGGGACCGCAGCGCCGCCGGCACCGTCGCCCCGCCCCACGGCCTCTGCCTCGAACAGGTCGGCTACTGATCGGGTTTGCACCTTGAGCGCCCTCTGTTGGCCCTCAGGGTGCAAACCCGGTCGGGTCTTCAACCGGTTTGCACCTTGAGCGCCCCCTGTTGGCCCTCAGGGTGCAAACCCAAGTGGGAGGGGCGGCCTTGTGAACGGCGGGCGCGGCCCCTATCCTTTCCCGGCTGCCCCCGAGTCTGGAGCTGTCGGTCGTGCGGACCTACTCCCCCAAAGCCAGCGAGATCGAACGCGCCTGGCACGTCATCGACGCCGACGGCCTGGTGCTCGGCCGCCTGTGCACCGAGGTCGCCCGCCTGCTGCGGGGCAAGCACAAGCCGATGTTCACCCCCCACCTCGACACCGGCGACCACGTCATCGTCGTGAACGCGGCCAAGGTCGTGCTCACCTCCGACAAGGCCGAGCGCAAGGACGTGTACCGCTTCACCGGCTACCCCGGCGGCGTGAAGCACACCACCTACGCCCAGCTGCTGGCGCGCAAGCCCCAGGAGGCCGTGCGCCGCTCGGTGCGCGGCATGCTGCCCAAGGGCCCGCTCGGGCGCTCGATGCTGCGCAAGCTCAAGGTGTACGCCGGCCCCGAGCATCCCCACGCCGCCCAGCAGCCCCAGCCGCGATCGCTGGAGTCGGCCCGTACCGCCCGTGCCCACCGCGAGGTCACCGCGCCGTGAGCAAGCCCCTGGTCCAGACCACCGGCCGCCGCAAGGAGGCCGCCGCCCGCGTCCGCCTGCGCCCCGGTTCGGGCCAGGTCACCATCAACGGCCGCACGTTCAGCGACTACTTCCCCACCGCCACCCACCGGATGGTGGTGCAAGAGCCGCTCAAGCTCACGTCCACCGACGAGGTGTACGACGTCGACGCCACCATCGGCGGCGGCGGTACCAGCGGGCAGGCCGGCGCCCTGCGCATGGCCATCGCCCGGGCGCTGGCCGAGCTCGACCCCGAGCAGCGGCCGGGGCTCAAGAAGGCGGGCCTGCTCACCCGCGACGCCCGGTCCAAGGAATCCAAGAAGTACGGGCTCAAAAAGGCGCGCAAGGCGCCGCAGTACTCCAAGCGCTGAGCGAACCGTGACGCTCACCTTCGGCACGGATGGCCTGCGGGGTGTCGTCGGGCCCGAGCTCACCCCCGAGCTGGCGGTCACTCTCGGGCGGGCGGCGGCGCGGGTGCTGGGCGGCCCCTTCGTCGTGGGCACCGACACCCGCCGTTCGGGCCCCCTCGTCCAGGCCGCTTTTGCCGCCGGCGCCGCCGCCGAGGGCGTCGACGTCGACCTGCTGGGCACGTTGCCCACCCCGGCGGTGGCGTGGATCTCGGGCGAGGAGCGCTGCCCGGCGGCCATGATCTCGGCCAGCCACAACCCCTTCCCCGACAACGGCATCAAGCTGTTCGCCCCCGGCGGCGCCAAGCTGTCCGACGACGTCGAGGCCGCCGTCGAGGCCGAGCTCGCCGCGGTGGCGAGCCGCACGCCGACGGGGCCGAGCGGGGCCGCGCTGGGCGCCATCGCCCCGCGCACCGGTGCCACCGCCGGCTACGGCGAGCACCTCGTCGCCAGTGTCGGCCCGGCGGCGCTGACCCGGATGCGCATCGTGCTCGACTGCGCTCACGGTGCCGCCTCCGACCTGGCCGGGGAGGCGTTCCGGCGCGCCGGGGCCGACGTCACCCTGCTCAACGCCGAGCCCAACGGTTGCAATATCAACGACCACTGCGGCGCCGGCCATCCCGAGGGCCTGGCCGCCGCCGTGGTGGCGGCGGGCGCCGACGCCGGACTGGCCTTCGACGGCGACGCCGACCGCTGCATCGCCGTCGACGCCACCGGTGCCGTCGTTGACGGCGACCACATCATCGCCATCTGCGCCCTGGACCGTCACGCCCGCAGCTGCCTCACCGGCGACACCGTGGTGGTGACCGTGATGACCAACCTCGGGTTCCGGCGGGCCATGGCCGAGCGCGGAATCCAAGTGGTGGAGACACCCGTGGGCGACCGCCAGGTGCTGGCCGCCCTCGACGGCGGCGGCTACGGCTTGGGCGGCGAGCAGAGCGGCCACGTCATCTTCCGCGACCTGGCCACCACGGGCGACGGCCTCCTCACCGGCCTCCAGTTGCTCGACGTCGTGGCCCGGCGGGGCGTGGGGCTGAGCGCGCTGGCCGCCGAGGCCATGGAGCAGTTGCCCCAGGTGCTGCGCAACCTGCGCCTGCCCCGGTCGGATCCCGGCCTGGTCGCCGCCCTGGCGGCCGACATCGCCGCCGTGGAGGCCGAGCTGGGCGAGTCCGGGCGGGTACTGGTGCGCGCCAGCGGCACCGAGCCCCTCCTGCGGGTGATGGTGGAGGCGCCCACGGCCGCCACCGCCGACGCCGTCGCCACCCGCCTGGTGGCGGCGGCGGAGCGGCTGACCGCCGCCCGCCCGGCGCCCGCGTGATGGTTCGGTGAAGCCTGTCGCCCGACCGTCACGGGGGGAGAGGGCCATGCGGATCATTCCACGCTGAGCGCGAAGCCGGCCGTGGACGTCACGCCTAGCCTGGCCCGCCATGTGCGGCATCGTCGGCGTGGTCACCCGTCCCTCGTCTCGCCCGGCGCCCGCGCCCGCCGAGCTCCTGGCCGGGCTCGATGCCGCCGCCACCCGGCTCGGCGACCCCGCCGCCGTGACC
>JBIOZN010000259.1:0-4826 GCA_044871175.1 Acidimicrobiales bacterium
CGGGGCTGCCTCGGCGGTATCGCTTCCGCCACGAGCGGCCCCGTGCGGCCACGTCGGCTCCGGCCGGCGCCGGCCCCACGGGGCGCTCACGCGTCCGGCCTCTGCGCTGGTGCCGGCCCACCGGGCGCTTCCCGGTCAGGCCTCCGGACGGCCCCACGGGGCGCTCACGCGTCAGCCCTCCGCTGCGCCGACCCACCGGGCGCTCCGCGGTCAGGCCTCCGGACGGCGATCCCCCGAGCGCATCACTCGCGGCCGCACGACGCGGCGCCACACGAACCAGGCGACGACGATCACGATGGCGGCGATCACCACCCACTGCAGCGCGCCGACGTAGTGCTGCACGTCGTCCCAGCGGTCGCCCAAGGCGTAGCCGGCGGACACCAGCACCACGTTCCACACCAGGCTGCCGAGGGCGGTGAACAGCGTGAAGCGCACCAGGGGCATACGCCGGAACCCGGCGGGGATCGACACCAGCGAGCGGATGAGCGGGACGCACCGGCAGATCAGCACGGCGCTCCCCGCCCGCCGGTCGAACCAGCTCTCGGCCCGGTCGACCTCGGTGGTGTCGACACCGAACCAGCGGCCGTAGCGGACGACGAAGCGGTGGATGCGCACCGGCCCCACCGCCCACGCGATGGCGTACAGCACCCACGCGCCCACCACCGAACCCACGGTGGCGGCGGCGATCATGCCCAGCAGCGTCGCCCGGCCCTGGCCGGCCAGGAACCCGGCCAGGGGCAGCACGACCTCCGAAGGGATCGGGGGGAACAGGTTCTCGAGGGCGACGATGCTGGCGACCCCGACGTAGCCGAGGGCGTCGACGACGTCGGTCACCCACTGCGTCAGGCCACCGGCCACGGGGGGCTCCGCTCAGGAGGGGACGGCCGAGGGTAGCGGCGCGCACGGGCGGCATCCGTCATCCCGCCGCCCGCCGCTCGCCGCTGCTGCCGGCCGCCCGCCGCCGCGGCCCGCCGTCCGCGCAAAGCTCGCAGCCGCCGCGCCCAGCGGGAATGCTCTCGGCGCGATTTCCGCCAGACGTGGCGGTTTTCGCGCCGAGATCAGCCGCGGACGTCGGCCGAGCCCACGTCCGCCGAGCCCACGACATCGGCCACGGCGGCGGCCGGCTCGCTGTGCGGCGGGGCGTCGACGGCGCTGCTGATGGTGCCCGACCGGCGCTTGGAGAAGGCGATAGCGGTCAGCAGCACCACCAGTGCCGCGCCGGCGATCAGCAGGCGGGCGGCGTCGTTGTCACTGATGTTGATGATGGCGGGCAGGATCAGCAGCGACACCAGGTTCATCACCTTGATGAGCGGGTTCAGGGCTGGCCCCGCCGTGTCCTTGAACGGGTCGCCCACGGTGTCGCCGATGACGGCCGCCTTGTGGGCGTCGGATCCCTTGCCGCCCTCGTGGCCGTCCTCGATGTACTTCTTGGCGTTGTCCCACGCGCCCCCGGCGTTGGACAGGTAGTTGGCCATCAGCTGTCCGGTGAGGATGACGGCGGCAAGGAAGGCGCCCAGGGCGAACACGTTGATGCCGAACCCGATGATCACCGGTGTGAGCACGGCCAGCAGGGCGGGCGTGGCCAGCTCACGCAGTGACGCGCCGGTGCAGATATCGATGACGGGCGCGTAGTCGGGCCGCTTCTCGCCCCGCATGATCTTGCCGTCGGCGAACTGGCGGCGGACCTCCTGCACCACCACGCCGGCCGTGCGCCCCACCGCCCGGATGGCCAGCGCCGAGAACAGGAACGCCACCGAGCCGCCGATCAGCAGGCCGATGAACTGGGCGGGATCGGCCACGTTGATCTGGATGCGGTCGAAGACGTCGGGCCCGGTGATGCCGGTCTCGTTGCCGATCGTCTCGATGAAGCTGGCGAACAGGGCCACGGCAGCGATGACCGCCGAGCCGATGGCGAAGCCCTTGGTGACCGCCTTGGTGGTGTTGCCCACAGCGTCGAGGCTCACCATGATCCGCTCGGGCGGACCGTGGAACTCGCCCGACATCTCGGCGATGCCGGCGGCGTTGTCGGCAACCGGTCCGAACGTGTCCTCGGAGACGATCACGCCCGTGGTGGCGAGCATGCCCATGCCGGTGAGGGCCACCAGGTACAGCGAGAACTGGATGTTGCCCCCGCCCAGCCCGATGGCGGCCGCCAGGGCGAGGGCGATGGCCACGATGGCCCACACCGAGGACTCCATGCCGCTCGACGTGCCGGACAGCACGACCGTGGCCGGGCCCGTGCGCGCCGACTCGGCGATCTCCCGCACCGGGGCCCTCTCGGTGGAGGTGAAGTACTCGGTGAGGTGGCTGATGACCTGCGCCAGCACCAAGCCCCCCACGACGGCGCCGAACATGCGCCAGCCCACGTTGCCGAGCTCGCCGGTGGGGTTCCCGACGTAGACGAGGGCGAGCAGCAACGTGCCCACCACGGTGAGGACGCCCGCAGTGAGGAATCCCCGGTTGATGGGCGCCATGGCCGAACGGTCGCGGTCGGAGGCGCGCACCATGAACACCCCGGCGATCGACGCCAGCACGCCCACGGCGCGGGCCGCGAGGGGGAACAAGGCGCCGATCGCCCACAGCTCGGGCTGGTCGGGGAAGAGGTTCTGGAAGGCAGGGACGCCGAGGATGATCGAGGCGACCAGCGTCACCTCGTAGCTCTCGAACAGGTCGGAGGCCATGCCGGCGCAGTCGCCCACGTTGTCGCCCACGTTGTCGGCGATGGTGGCCGGGTTGCGCGGGTCGTCCTCGGGGATGCCGGCCTCCACCTTGCCGACGAGATCGGCGCCGACGTCGGCCGCCTTGGTGAAGATGCCGCCACCGACCCGCAGGAACAGGGCCAGCAGCGACCCGCCGAACCCGAAGCCGACGAGGATGGCCGACGACGTGTTCTGGAACACGATCATGATGATCGAGGCGCCGAACAGGCCGAGCCCGACGCAGAACATCCCGGCCACGCCGCCGGTGCGGAACGCGACCTGCAGGGCGGCGGGCATCGATCCGGACTTGGCGGCGGCGGCCGTGCGCACGTTGCCCCGGACGGCGAGGCTCATGCCGATGAAGCCGGTGAGGCCCGACATGAGGCACCCGGCCAGGAACGCCAGTGTGCGGAACGTGCCCGAGGCCCCGAAGCTGAGGGCCTGCTCGCCGCCAGGCTTGTCGACCGCCACCGACGTGACGAACACGACGACCGCTACCGGGATGACGATGAAGCCGATGGTGCGGAACTGGCGCTTCAGGTAGGCGAGGGCGCCTTCCTGGATCGCCTTGGCGATCTCCCGCATGGTGGGCGTCCCTTGGTCCTGGCGGAGGACGCCCTGCATGAGGGTGAGCCCGACGAGAAGGGCGAGCAGTGCGGTGAGGGCGGAGCCGATGAGGATGAACCACTCACCTCCCGCCAGGTGGAAGTCCTGGTAGCCGCCTTCGGCGGCCAAGATCGCAGTCACGTCGGCTTGCTCCTGGTTGGGCTCGTGCCGGACACGGGCGGCCGGGGATCTTAGGGGCCCGGACGGCCGGGAGGGAAAAGCGTCGGCCACCGGGGGGTGTGCTGGGATCGCCCGGTGGGCGCGGGCACGCGGGGTGGGGCGGCCGTTTCTGCTCGTCGGCCTGCGCCGAGGTACCGTCGGGCGCGGCCCGTAAGCTGGCTGTGAGGAGGCAGTCCCGATCGATGGCAGCCACGACGACCCGACCGGCCCGAGGCCCGGCGCCGGCTGTCGAACCCCCCCGGCGGAACAAGGCGTTCTTCCCGGTCGAGTTCTACCGCTCGGCCATCGGCAAGAAGTACGTGATGGCCATCACCGGCATCATCGGGATGGGTTACGTCTTCGCCCACATGGTGGGCAACCTCAAGATGTACCTGGGGCCCGAGGAGATCAACCACTACGGCGAGTTCCTGCGCGAGCTGCTGGTGCCGATCCTGCCCCGCACGTGGACGCTGTGGATCCTGCGCATCGTCCTCATCATCGCCCTGGTGCTGCACGTGCACGCCGCCTTCGCCCTCACGATGATGAACCGGCGGGCCCGCCCCGAGCGCTACCAGTCCAAGCGGGACTACGTGGCGGCCAACTTCGCCAGCCGCACGATGCGCTGGAGCGGCATCATCGTGCTGTTGTTCCTCTTCTGGCACCTGGCCGACTTCACGTGGGGCTGGGTCAACCCGGGATTCGTGCGGGGCGACGTGTACCGCAACGTCGACGCCAGCCTGTCCCGTTGGCCGGTGGCGATCCTCTACATCGTCGCCAACATCGCCCTCGGCGTGCACCTGTTCCACGGCGCCTGGAGCCTGTTCCAATCGCTGGGCTGGAACAACCCGCGGTTCAACGCCTGGCGCCGCCACTTCGCCACCGCCTTCGCCGCCATCATCGTTCTCGGCAACGTGTCCTTCCCGATCGCCGTGCTCGCCGGCATCGTGGACTAGAGGGACGAGGAGCCCGCATGCCCGACACCGTGCTCGACGCCAAGGCCCCCGACGGCCCCATCGAGGACCGCTGGGACAACTACAAGTTCAACGCCAAGCTGGTGAACCCGGCCAACAAGCGCCGCTACGAGATCATCGTGGTGGGCACCGGACTGGCGGGCGCGTCGGCCGCCGCCACCCTGGGCGAGCTCGGCTACAACGTCAAGGCCTTCACGTACCACGACTCGGCCCGCCGGGCGCACTCCATCGCCGCCCAGGGCGGCATCAACGCGGCCAAGAACTACCGGGGCGACGGCGACTCGATCTTCCGGCTGTTCTACGACACGGTGAAGGGCGGCGACTTCCGCAGCCGCGAGTCCAACGTGTACCGGCTGGCCCAGGTGTCGGTCGACATCATCGACCAGTGCGT
>JBIOZN010000260.1:0-17684 GCA_044871175.1 Acidimicrobiales bacterium
CCCCGGCGTTGGGCAGGTACACGTCGAGGTCACCGTCGCGGTCGAGGTCCACCAGCTCCAGGCCGGGTGATCGTCTCGTCCACCCCTGGGGCGGGGCCGAACGGCGCCGCCACGAAGCGGCCGCTGCGGTTGCGGTAGAGGGCGACGGGCTCGTTGAGGCTGTTGCCACGATGAGGTCGCGGTCGCCGTCGCCGTCGAGGTCGGCCAGCCCGCCGCCCCGGCTGGTGTCGGTGGTGACCGGGAAGCGGCGGCTGGTCTCGTCCCGCAACATCCCGCCGCGGTTGACGAGCACGAAGTCCTGGGCCCCGATTCAGCACCGCGACGTCGAGGTCGCGGTCGCCGTCGATGTCGCCGGGCAGCAGCGCGGCGGTCTGGTCGATGCGGGCCGGGAGCCAGGCGGTGGTGGCGTCGGCCTTGCCGGCCGGTCGCGGCGCTTGGCCGGCGGCTCAGTCCGCCGTCGAGAAGACGGTCGACCAGTCCTCGCGCATGCTCACCGTGATCCAGCCCAGCCGGTCGGCGACGGCAGTGATCGGCTCGGCGTCGTCGAACGTGGCCGCTCTGCTCTCGTAGGCGAACTCGCGCTCGGCGTCGTCGTGGTTGATGAGGACGGCCAGCCCGGTGTGGCGACCGGCCAGTGCCCATTCGAGCATCTCCCGATCGCCGCTCGAATTGCCCACCGCGAGGATGGGCGCCCGGCCGAGCTGGGACTGGATGTGCGCGACCTTCGCTTCGCCCTCGTTGGCGCGGCCCATCAATGACACCGTCCGCCGCAGCACGGGTCGATCGGCGCCGTCGCGTTGGAATTCGTAGCCGATGAGGGTCCCGACCACTCGCTCGGGCGGCACCCCGTAGAGCGACGTGCTGATGCGGCGGACGAACTCGGTGCCGCCGCCGGTGATGATGCCGATCGTGAAGTCGTGCGCCCGGAGCTCGTCGAGCAGCTCGAGCATCGGTTGGTACACCAGCGAGCCGACGGGGCGGCCGTACACCGGGTGTCGGTAGCGGCCGACGAAGGCATCGACCGCGACCGCGAACTCCTCGGGGGTCTGTCCGTCGAACAGACCGGCCAGCGCGACGGCGATCCGCTCGAGTCCGATGTCGCCCATTGCGACGGTGTCGCTCCGAAGCACCGCGTCGAGCTCGGGGCGGGCGGCCAGAGAGGGGTCGGCGGACGAGCGGCGCCGCAGCTCGTCGACGAAGAAGTCGAATTGCACGTACCGGGGACGTTCGCACCACGTCGTGCCGTCGTTGTCGAGGTAGGCGACGCGTTCCTCGACCGAGACGCCGCCGATGCTGTCGAGAAAGCCGATGATGGCGTCACGCGTCGGTCCTGGTCGCCACGATGGAAGCCGTTCCTCGGTCATGTCTCCTCGGTGTCGTTGTCTGAGCGCAGCCGGCTGTGCCTCACTCCGGGCACGACCGTGTCAGGTGCTGGCCACGCCGGCCTTGAGCCTCTGCATGACCTGGTCGATGCTGAACGACGCCGGTTCCTGCCGGGGCGGGAACTCCGCCAGCGTCTCGAGCATCTGGGCCACGTAGGTCTGGGCGGGGATGAACAGGAACACGTGGTCGAGCATCCAGTCGAAGTACGTGTTGGAGGTCGAGTCGGCCCGCTCGTACGGGTCGGTGCGGAGGTTGAAGAGCTTGGGTACGCGCAGCGCGGTGTACGGCTCCATCCACACCTTGAGGGTGCCCGGCGCCCGCTGCTCCAGGAACACGAACTTCCAGTTCTCGAACCGCAGCGCGGTGAGGTCACCGTCGTCGGACACGTAGAAGAAGTGCTGTCGCGGGCTGTCGTCGACCTCCCCGGTGATGTACGGCAACTGGTTGTACCCGTCCAGGTGAACCCGGTAGGAGGCGCCGTTCAGCTCGCCGCCCTGCTTCAGCTGCTCGGCGATATCTGCGTTGCCGGCGGCGGCGAGCAGCGTGACGAACCAGTCGTTGTGGCTGACGATGCCGTTGAGCACGGTGCCGGCAGGGATCTTGCCCGGCCAGCGCACCATCGCCGGCACCCGATAGGCGCCTTCCCAGTTCGAGTTCTTCTCGTTGCGGAACGGTGTCATCCCGGCATCGGGCCAACTGTTCATGTGCGGCCCGTTGTCCGTCGAGTACATCACGATGGTGGTGTCGGTCAGCCCCTCGCGGTCGAGGAAGTCGAGGACGCGTCCGACGAGCTCGTCGTGGTCGACCATCGTGTCGTGGTACTCCGACTGCCAGCGACCGGCACGGCCTTTGTCCTGCGGGCGGACATGCGTCCGGAAGTGCATGTGCGTCGTGTTGAACCAGACGAACCATGGCGTGTCGGCCTCGTGCTGGCGGCGGATGAAGTCGATCGTCGCGTCGAGGAACTCCTCGTCGCAGGTCTCCATCCGCTGTTTGGTCAGGGGACCGGTGTCCTCGATCCTCTGCGTGCCGTCGGCGTTTGCCCATGAGCGAATGACGCCTCTCGGCCCGAATCGCTCGCGGAACCCGGGAAAGTCCTCTTCGCTCGGATAGTCGTCGAGCTCCGGCTCCTCCTCAGCGTTCAGGTGGTAGAGGTTGCCGAAGAACTCATCGAACCCATGCGCCGTGGGGAGGAACTCGTCGCGGTCGCCGAAGTGGTTCTTACCGAACTGTCCCGTCGCATAACCCAACGGCTTCAACGCCGTCGCAATCGTCGGGTCCTCGGCCCGCAGCCCGATGTCCGCGCCCGGCATACCCACTTTCGTCAGCCCCGTCCGGTACGGGTTTTGGCCGGTCATGAACGCCGCCCGCCCGGCGGTACAGCTCTGCTCGCCGTAGTAGTCCGTGAACCGAACGCCCTCGGCCGCGACGCGGTCGATGTTCGGGGTGCGATAGTCCATCAACCCGTCGCTGTAACAGCTCAAGTTCGAGATCCCGATGTCGTCACCCCAGATCACCAGGATGTTCGGCTTCTTGGCCACATCGCCTCCTCAGCTCGGATGAGCGCCCGGGGTGACGTCCACGGGCACGAAAGGTATCCCTCGCCCCAGCCGGGGGCCGAAGCGATCCGGGACGAATCCCCGGACGGGCGGATGACCGCAATCCGGTGGCCAGGTCGTCGTCGACGGCTTGCCGTGGCCGGCTCAGCCTCTCTGCTTCTTCGGACCCAAGCAGGAGTTCTTCGACCGTCACGACGAACGCCGCGGCTCCAGGTCGGCGATCGGTCCTGCTCAGTCGGTGACCGTGAACAGCTGCCACTCGCCGGGCACGCCGCGCAGCGATTGGGCGCCGCGGTCGCGAAAGCCCAGTCCCGAGCCCACCACCAGGTCGGTGACCGTGCGGGAGACGACGATCTCGCCGCTCCCGGCGGCGTCGCAGATGCGCCGGCCGATGACGACGGCCAGGCCGGTGATGTCGTCGCCTCGGCGCTCCACCTCGCCGACGTGCAGGCCGGCGCGCATCTCCAGGCCCAGCGGGCGCACCGCCTCGCGGGCGGCGACGGCACAGCGCACGGCCCGGCCGGGCCCGTCGAACGTGGCCAGGACGCCGTCGCCGGTCGCTTTGACGAGGCGGCCCTGGAAACGGTCCACCAGCGCCGCCAGCGCCTGATCGTGGCCGTCCAGCAGCTGGCGCCAGCGGCGGTCGCCGATCCGCGCCGCCAGCTCGGTTGACCCGACGATGTCGGTGAACAAGACGGCGGCCAGCACGCGGTCGGGCACGACGCGGCGGGCGCCGGTGAGGAACTCCTCGATCTCCAGCAGGATGGGCTCGGCGTCGCCGAGGTAGAACAGGTGGTCACCACCGGGCAGCTCCACCAACCGGGCGTCGGGGATGTGCTCGGCCAGGTAACGGCCGTGGCCCACCCGGATCATGCGGTCGCCCTTGCGGTGCAGCACCAGCGTGGGCGCCTGGATCGAAGTCAGGAGGTCGCGGACGTCGATGGCGTGCAGCACCTGCCTGGTGGTGTAGCCGACGCCGGGGCTGGCGGCCATGCGCAGGAAGCGCACGAACTGGCGGGCGAGCTGGGAGTCCTCGGCCACGCTGGGGGCGGTGAGGCCCAGGGCGGCCGCTCCGAGCCATTGCTCGCGGGACCCCGCAAGCCACAAGTCGAGCACCGGGGCGGGGACACCGGCGGGATAGTCGGGCGCCTCGCCCATTCGGGAGAACGTGTTCACCAGCACCAGCCCCAGCACCCTGCCCGGGTCGGTGGCCGCCGCCAGCATGGCCACGGGGCCTCCGCCGTCACAGCCCACGATGGCGCTGCGCGCCGAGCCAGCGGCGTCGAGCACGGCCAGGAGGTCGTCGCGTGAGTGCTCGAGGAACGCGTCGCGGGCGTCGGACACCGGATCGGAGAGCCCGGTGCCCCGGCGGTCGAAGATCAGCAGCCGGCTGAACGACGCCAGGCGCTCGAGGAACCGCGCCAGCGGCGGGAGGTCCCACACCGCCTCGACGTTGCTGAACCACGCCGGGATGAGCACCAGGTCCAGGGGGCCATCGCCCACCACCTGGTAGGCGACGTGGTCCTCGCCGACCCGGGCGTACTGCGTATCCGGCCGCACCACAGGGCAGCAGTGTGCCCCACCGGCGTGCTAGGGACCCGCGCATGGCCCATCTCCGGTGTGACTTCTTCTCCGACGTGCTCGGGTTGAGCACCTCGATGACCGTGATCCTGCCGCAGCAGACGTCGGCGCAGATCGGCCTGCACGGGGCGGCCCGGCAGGGCGCCGCGCCCGTGCTGTACCTGCTCCACGGTCTGAGCGACGACGACACCATCTGGCTGCGCCGCACCTCCATCGAGCGGTACGTGGCCGCGCTCGGCCTGGCCGTGGTGATGCCGCAGGTGCATCGCAGCTTCTACACCGACGAAGCGCGCGGCCTGCGGTACTGGACCTTCCTGAGCGAGGAGCTGCCCGCCCTGGTGGGCACGTTCTTCCGCCTGTCCGACCAGCGGGACGACACGTTCGTGGCCGGACTCTCCATGGGCGGCTACGGGGCGTTCAAGTGGGCGCTGCGCCACCCCCAGCGGTTCGCAGCCGCAGCCAGCCTGTCGGGCGCGCTGGACGTCACTCGCCGCGGGCGCGGCTGGGTGCCCCCCGAGGACCCCCACGGCCTCGACCGCGTCTTCGGCGCCACGGAACCGGCGGGCAGCGACAACGACCTGCTCGCCCTTCTCGGCCGGGAGGGGCCGCGGCCCCAGCTCTACCTGGCCTGCGGCACGGGCGACGTCCTGTACGAGGAGAACGTGGCCTTCGCGCGCGCCTGCGCCGAACGCAGCATCCCGATCACCACCGACTTCGGCCCCGGCGAGCACGAGTGGGGCTATTGGGACGCGCGCATCCAGGCCGTGCTGGCCTGGCTCCCGCTTCACCCCGCTGGCAGCTGACCCCCGCTTCCCGAGCGTTGGGGTCACTTTCGCGTCGCATACGCGCGAAAAGTGACCCAACGCTCCGGCCGTCGGAGCCGGCCGTCGGAGCCGGCCGTCGGAGCCGGCGCGCCGTCCGCCCCCGCCTGCTCGCGGGCCGCCTCGTAGCGGTCGCCGAGCCGCCTCCACGCCGCCGCCGCGGCCCGCCAACGGACGTCGAACACCTGCGGTCCCACCGCCTGGCGCACCCCGCCGCGTCGCCGCTCGTACAGGTCGAGGTCGACCTCGCAGTCGCCGAACCGGTAGAGCACCCCCCCATCTGCCCCGACTGCGGCGGGCGGCGACCCTACTGCGCCCGCACGCGACCTCCCGCCAGGTCGAGCTCCATGAAGCGGGCGATCCCGTCGGCCGCCCGCACCGCGCCGAACTCGCGCCCGGCATAGGGGTCGGCGTCGACAAACCCGACACTGCGGTACAGCGCATGGGCCGCGGCCATCCACTCCGCCGTCTCCAGGCGCAGCGTGCGATAGCCGTCGGCCCGGGCGTCGGCGACGAGCTGCTGGAGCAGGACCCGGCCCACGCCTTGGCCTCGCGCCACCGGCCGCACGTACATGCGCTTGATCTCAGCCACGCCGGCGCCGTCCTCGCCGACGGCGGCGTCAAGCGGTTTGAGGCCGGCGGTGCCGGCGGGCACGTCGCTCATCGACGCGAGGTACAGCCGACCGGGCGGGCGCACCAGTTCCTCGATCTCGGTGAGCAGCCCGTCGCCCAGGCCGGCCAGGTCCAGCCCGTACTCCCGCCGCAAGATGCCGGTCATCTCGGCGGCGTACGCGGCCAGCAGGGCGTGCACCGGTGCGGGGTCGTCGGTGGGGCGCATCCGACGGAACTGGATCGTCATGCCATGAGCGTGGCGTCCGCACGGGCGCACGGGCATCCGTGACGTGTACGCATCCTCGCCGGACCCGGTCGCCCCGGCTCGCCCCGCGAGCCGGCCCCGCCCGGGCGCACCGATCAGCTGACCGTCGAGCCGGGGGGCACGAGCCGCAGGGCGGCGTCGGGCGCGTGCCGGGCGAGGGCGGCGGCGAACGCCGGTCCGGGGCGCTCGAACCAGTCCGGGGCGCCTCGCCGCGGCCCGAACGGAGCGAACGTGCCCCAGTGCACCGGCAGCACGGCGCGGGCGCGCAGCAGGCCCGCGGCGCGAGCGGCGCGCTCAGGGTCCAGGTGGCCGGGGCCCAGGTTCGGGCCCCATCCCCAGATGGGCAGCAGGGCGAGATCGGGCGCCGGCAGGTCGGCCATGGCCGGGAACACGTCGGTGTCGCCGGCGAAGTAGATGGTCGGCCCTCCGCCGGCCCGCAGGACGTACCCCAGGGGGGCGGCGCGAGCGCGCGAGAGCGTGCGCCCGGCCGGGTGGATGGCCGGCACGGCGGTGACGGCGACCCCGTCGATCTCCAGTTCGTCGTCGGGCTCGAGCTCGATCACGGAGCCGGCGGCGGGCCCGACCACGGCCCGTGCACCCCGGGGGACGACCAGCCGGGACCCCGGAGGCAGACGCGCGAGTGACGGCAGGTCGAGGTGGTCGTGGTGAAGGTGGGAGATGAGCACCACCGGCGGCGGGCCGGCCTCGAGCGTCGGGCTGCCGGCATGGCGCCGCAGATGAGCGATCCGGTCGCGCAACAGCGGGTCGGTGACGAACCGGGCGCCGGCCAGGCGGATGTCGGCCGTGGCGTGCCCCAGCCAGGCGACGCGATAACCGGAGGGCGACCGGTCACCTGCGTCTTCGCCGGAGGGTGCGGCACCAGGCACGGCGACAGATCGTTGCACCACGTGCCGCCGCCCGCCGCCGCCGGCATCCGTCATCCGGCGGCCGCCTCCGGCCCGTACATGGCGCCGAGGGGAGGGGATGGGAATGATCTCACCACGGTTCTTCCGGTTCAGCGCCGGCTGCGCCGTCCTGGCCGGCGTCGCCGCGCTGGGTTACTCGATCACGTTCACCGTCGTCGTGGAGAGCGGGGCGCGCTGGGCGTCGTGGGCCAGCACCGCCCTGCTGGGCGCAGGCGCGCTGGCCGGTCTCCCGGTGCTCGTCGCCCTCTACCTGCGCGTGCGTCCAGCCGAGGAAGGGCTGGCGCTGGTGGCCCTGCTGGTGGGCGCCACCGCGGCCGCGGGCACGGCGCTCCACGCCGCCTTCGACCTCGCCGTCCTGGCCAACCCGACCACGCAGGGTTCCGAGCTGCCCAACTTCACAGATCCCCGGGGTTTCGCCACCTTCCTGCTGGCCGGGGCGACGATGGCGCTCCTGGCGGCCCTGCTGCACGAGGCCGGCGCGCCGCGCGCCCTGGTGGGTCTCGGCGCCCTGAACGGGCTCCTCCTGGCGTGGATCTGGATCGGTCGCCTCACCGTGCTGGACCCGAAGCACCTCGCCTTCGCACCGGCAGTGGCCCTCGCCGGCTTCGTCACCGTGCCCCTGTGGTACGTGGCCGCCGGGCGCTGGCTCGTGCCACGCGGCAACGACCTCACCGTCGGCCCGGTGACAACCCGTCCGACGGCGGCGGCCGTGTCGTAGAACGGCGGTGGGTGCCCTCACCCTCCGGACGCCTGTCTACGCTCGGTCCGAGTGGCGCCTCGATCGGTGGTTGGCCGCCGGTACAGGCGTCTCGGGATCGCCGCCGTCGTCGTCGCCCTCGGCGTGCCCCTGGCCTGGTTTACCCACCAGTGGCCGAACTGGACGAAGACGTCATCATGCACACCAGCGCTCGTGGCGTCGTGGCCCGGCTGGCACGCCGCTGCATCGACGACACGGCGGAGACCGACAGCGACATCCCCGACCTCATCGCCGCCCTGAAGGCGCGCTTCTTGTCCGCCGACCCCGCCAAGGCACCGGGATGGGGGGAGCGCCTGGCGGCCAACAGCCCCGGCGACGAGCCCCTGCGCGTCCCGCTCCTGGTCGCCCAGGGCCTGGCCGACACCCTGGTGCGCCCCGAGGTGACGCAGCGCTACATCGACCGGCAGTGCGGCGCCGGGGCGGCCGTCGAGCTCCACACGTACGCCGGCGTCGGGCATTTCGCCGTGCGGACGGTGGCCGCACCGGTCGTGATCGACTGGCTCACGGCCCGGCTCGACGGCCCACCGTCGGCCGGCGGGTGCACGACCACCGAACACCCGAGCGCGTCGGCACCTCACCAGTAGCTCGACATCAGCTCGCTCGCCCAGGCCGGCTCGACCACCGGGCCCCGGGGCGCGAAGCCGCGCATGTAGGGCTTGACGTCGAGCACCGGCGTGCCGTCGATGGCGTCGAGCCCGGCCACCACGAGCCCCCCGGGTGCCACGTCGAGGAGGCGGCAGACGGTGACCCCGATGCGGTTGGGACGGTCCTTGGCCCGTTGGGCGAGGATCCCCACCCGCGGCCAGTCCGGGCGGCCGCGCGGGCGACGGGCGCCCGTGCACACGTCGGCCGGGTCGACGCCGTGGAACACGAACATGACTTCGACGTGGCTGAAGGCCTCCAGGCCCAGGGTGGCCTCCTCGTCCACCACACCGGCGTCGAGCTCGATGCGACTGGCGACCGAGTCCCAGTCGTCATCCACGGCCGCCGCCCGGTCCGACCGCACGACGCCGATGGGCGTCACCGTGAAGTTCCCCATCACGACGAGCGTACGGGGCCGTGATCCCCCGGCCGCCGTGGTGACGAATGGGCCGCGACATCCGATCGAAGGAGACGACATGACGCGCACATTCGCCCGTGTTCGGTTCGCCGCCATCCAAGTGGCCGTGGTGGCCGGGGCGGTGGGACTGGCCGCCAGCCCCGCCGCCGCGGGCGGGAACCGGCTGCGGCCCTTTCTCCTCACGGGTACGACGACCTCGGCCCGCCAAGCCGACTGCACGACACCGGGCACCACCGTCTGCACGATCACCGCGTCCGGTCCCATGCGGGGCACACTCGTCGGCTCGGCGACGATCGACGAGACCGCCGTCGTGCGCTTCGACCAGCCGACCTCGCTCGACCCGGCGTGCTTCGCCACGACGACGACGGCCACTGTCACTGCGGCCAACGGCGACACGTTGCTGCTCGCCGGCCAGGGGGTGACCTGCCCGGCGCCGCCGGTCGTGACGTTCCGGGGGACGTACTCCATCGCCGCCGGTTCGGGTCGTTTCGCCGGCGCATCGGGCGGCGGCGTGAACGCGGGCATCACCACCGACGGCCAGCACATCGACGAGGTGCGCGCCGGGACGATCCGCCTCTGAGGGTCGCCGCCCCGCTCAGCGCGCCCTCAGGAACGGCGTGACGGCGGCACCGAAGCGGTCCGGTTCCTCCGAGAACGGGAAGTGGCCGGCGGTCTCGATCTCCACGAGTCGCGCGCGAGGGATCCCCGCGGCCAGGGCCCGGTTGGCGCTCGGGGGGCACACCCAGTCGTAGCCCCCGGCGACCACCAGCGTGGCCACGTCGATCTCGCCCAGCCGAGGACGCACGTCGAACGTCCCGGCGGCCGTGGTGAAGAAGTGGCGCATGACCTCGGTCGTGACGCTCGACAGCCCCAAGAGGCGAGCGGGGACGTCCTGGTGCGCCGGCCCGGCGTAGAAGGGCGCCACTCTCGCCCCGAACGCCGCCATGGCGTCGGGGGACACGTCGCCGGCGAACACCCGGGTGGCGATCTCGACCGCCTCGGACCCGGCGCGCTCGGCCAGTGACGGCGGCGGCGCCGGGTCGGGGACGGGGACACGGGTGGCGCTGGTGGCGCACAGGATGAGCCCGCCGAGCAGCGCCGGGTGCCGCAGGGCGACGTGCAGGGCGACGAACCCGCCGGCGGAGTGGCCGAAGAGCACCGGGCGGTCGATGCCGACGTGGCGGCACAGCCCGGCGACATCGTCGGCCATCTGCTCGAGGGTGCAGGTGGCGACCGGTGCCGGCCCGGATCGTCCCTGCCCCCGCAGGTCGACGAACACGACCTGGGCGTGGCGGCCGAGCGGTTCGAGCCCGGGCCGCAGGTACCCGTGGTCGAAGCCGGGACCCCCGTGCAGGGCGACCAGGCTGGGGCGCGCCCGTAGCCCTCCGCCCGCGATCTCCAACTGCGAGCTGGCGGCGTCGAAGTAGATGGTGGTGTCGTTGACGGTGATGCGCACGCCCGCTAGATGCGGGCGCGGTCGGAAAAGTTCGCTCCGGGCTGCGGGTGGAACAGGCGGATGCCGCAGAGCTGTTCCCCGCGCCAGGACGAGAGCCACGCCACCGCCGGAGGGCAGTGCTCAGGGTCCCAGTGCGGGCTCAGCAGCTCGCACTCCATGATCGTGAACGACCGGCTGGCCGCCACCGCGAAGATCCGCTGGCGGACACCCGCGGCCAGGTCGCACTCCATGATCTGCACCAGCAGGTCGCGGCCGCGGCCGCGCTGCTGCTGCGGCCCCACCAGGGAGAAATGGGGATCGGCGATCTCGTCCAGCAGGTGCCGCAGCCGGCCCCGCTCGCCCGCCGCCAGCAACTCGGCTCCGTCGCGCCAGGCCGCCGCCCGCCGGCGGGAGGCGTCGTCGTCGTGCGCCTCGTCGGCGGTGGCATCGAGGGCGCCGGCGAGCTGGCGGCGAGCCTCGCTCAGCCGGCTGCGGACCGTGCCGACGGGCACGCCGCACATGGCCGCCAGGTCCGCATAGGAGGTGACGCCGCTGAAGTAGCGGAGCAGCACCACCACCTGCAACGGCTCGGAGAGCCGGTCCACCGCCGCCCACACCCAGGCGCCCAGGGCCTGTTGCTCCAGGCGGGCCTCGGGTGAGGGGCCCGACGTCGCCCGTTCGGCCAGGGCCGCGACGGGCTCCTCGCGGCGGGCGGCACGCAGGCGCATGAGGCATGTCCGGCGCACGATGGCCCGCAACCACGGGACGGGCGTGGGGCTCCGCAGATCGCCGATCCGGCCCAGCGCGAGCAGGGTGGCGTCCTGGACGGCATCGTCGGCGTCGGGCCCGTAGCCGAGCACGGCGATGGCGACGGCGCGCATGCCGGCCCGATGCCGGGCGATCAAGGCACCGAAGCGGGCGGCGTCGCCGCCGAGCGCGGCGCGCACCAGCTCGGCGTCAGGGGCGGCCTCGGCCACCGCGCCAGCATGGTCGCGCCGAGGTCGCCCTGCCAGGGCCACCGCCGTCGGCACCGTCGCGCCGGCCCGGCCGGCTCGCGGCGCGAAAGTCGCCACATGCGGCGGGATCCGCGCCGAGACGGGGTGCGGGGCTCAGTGGGCCAGCGCCAGCTCGCCTTCGCCGACCGGCTCGCGCTCGACGGTCCGGAGCACGCCGCCGTACCCGCTGCTGGTGATGCCGGTGCCGATCGTGCCGTTGAGCTCCAGCCCGAAGGGGCCTTCCTCACGCAGGAGCTCGAGCACCACGGGCAGACGCTCGATCGGCATCATGAGCACGATCACCATGGGCGTGATGTTCCAGAAATACGACGGCGACAGGGACTGGTTGGCGTAGAAGTCGATGCGCCCGACGAAGGTGCCGTCCTGGTAGCACAGGACCTGGGCGGCCAGGCCGGTCGTCACCGACGCGTTGACGTTCAGCGAGTAGCGATTGAAGGGCTTGAGCATGTGACGCAATGTGGTTCACCGGCGCCCTCCCCGCATCCGTGAGCGGTACGCAAAGCGTCCTGCGCACCACGGACCGGCCGGCGCGGCCGCCGCTTCTATCCTGGGCTTCGGCCGGGTCGGAACCGGCGACACCAGCCGGGGGGAGCACGCATGGGTCCAGTCGTCAGGACGGCGCCGGGCAACGCCGACCTCGTCCTGCGGGCGTTGCGCCGCCGCCCTGACGAAACCGCGTTCACGGGGGACGGCGGTTCGCTCACCTACGCCGGCGCGGCCGCCCTCATCGGCCGCATGCAGGCGGTGATGGCCGCGGCGGGGCTGCGGGGCGGGCGCCGGGTCGCCGTCCTGGCCGGTAACGACGCGATGTCGTGGTGCGCCGGCGTCGCCGCCCAGGCCAGCGGGCTCAGCATCACTCCGCTGCACCCCCTCGGTTCGCTCGACGACCATCACTACCAGCTCGACGACGCCGGGTGCGACGCCCTGGTGGTGGACGGGGCGCGCTTCGGCCCGCGCGGCGGTGAGTTGGCCGAGGCGGCCGCCGGCCTGCAGGTCACGTGGACCCTCGGGGCCGCCGGGTACGGGGTCGACCTGGTGCGCGCCGCCGAGGAGGTGGGGTCCTACCCGGCCTACGACCAGGCCTCGCCCGACGACGTGGCCATCATCAACTACACCAGCGGCACGAGCGGTCGACCCAAAGGGGCTCTGCGCCGTCATCGCACCCTGAGCGCGTCCAACCTGGCCATCCTCGCCGACTTCGACCTCCCGTCGGACCCGCAGTACCTGGCCGTCGCTCCCATCAGCCACGTCGCCGGCACCAAGATCGTGCCCGTGCTGGTGCGGGGCGGCACCGTGCACCTCCAAGCGGGTTTCGATCCCGAGCGGGTCCTCGCCACCGTCGCCGCCCGGGGCGTGAACATGACGCTGCTCGTGCCCACGATGGTGTACGCCCTGCTCGACCATCCCGCCCTCGACGGGGCCGATCTGTCCTCGCTCGAGCTCGTGCTGTACGGCGCGTCGGCCATGTCGCCGGCGCGGCTGGTCGAAGCCCTCGAACGCATCGGGCCGGTGTTCTCCCAGCTGTACGGGCAGACCGAGAGCTACCCCCTCACGGTGCTGGGGCGCCAGGACCACGACGCCGCTCGCCCCGAGCGGTTCGCGTCGTGCGGGTTCCCGGTGGCCAGCGCCCAGGTCCGCCTGCTCGACGACGACGGCCAGGCCGTCGCGCCGGGTTCGGCCGGCGAGATCTGCGCCCGCAGCCCGTACGTGATGGACGAGTTCTGGAAGCTGCCCGACCTCACGGCGGAGACGCTGGCCCACGGCTGGCTGCACACGGGCGACGTCGGCGTGGTCGACGACGAGGGTTACCTCTACGTCGTCGACCGCAAGAAGGACATGATCGTCACCGGCGGCTTCAACGTGTTCTCCCGTGAGGTGGAAGACGCGATCAGCGCCCATCCCGCCGTCGCCGCCGTGGCCGTGATCGGCGTGCCCGACCCCCGGTGGGGCGAGGCCGTCCATGCTCTCGTGACGCGGCGGCCGGGAGCCGGGGTGGAGGCCGACGAACTGATCGCCCTGGTGCGGGAGCGCAAGGGCCCCGTGTTCGCTCCCAAGGCGGTCGAGTTCGTCGACGCCTTGCCGGTCACGGGCACGGGCAAGGTGGACAAGAAGGTGCTGCGGGCCCCCTATTGGCAGGGCCGCGACCGCTCCGTGGGTTGACCGTCCCCGGGCTTCACGCCGGCGTGGGGCGTTGCTGGTACTCACGGTCGGCGCGCTTGCCCCGGTACACCCGCATGTCGATGGCCCGCAACACGTCGGGCACGAGCGCGAACAGCAGGCGGTGCTCGGTCTGCATGTTGGCGAAGAAGGCGTCTCGGCCCTCGGGCGCCACGTACTTGTCGACCAGGCGCCGGGAGATCGGCCAGATGTCGAAGCCGGGCAGCTCCTTGGGTGTCACCGCGCCGTCGGCGCCGACGTGGCCGGCCACGGGCGCGCTCGCCTCGACGCACAGCGAGGCTCGGGGGTCGGCCAGGAGCTGCTTGCACCACACCCGCTCGTAGGTGCCGGTGATCCAGAAGGCACCGTCGTCGTGCAGGAACCAGACGGGCACCGTGTAGGGACGGCCGTCGCGCCGGAGGCTGGCCAGGACGCCGACGTGGGGCTGAGCCAGGAACTCGGTGACGTCGTGGGGCTTCATCCGAGGCACGCCTGACGATACGCCTCGCCTCGGGGCGGCACGAGCGCCCGGCGGCGCCGGCCAGGGGCCGAGCTAGCGTCGTCGATCGCAGAGGCCGCGTGAGGGGCGATGAGCGAGGGGCGCCAGGCACACGAGGCGTATCAGGCGGGCGTGTTCGACCGCGAGGTCGAGGTGTTCCGCGAGGCGCCGCCGCCCGAGGTGTTGGCCAAGCTCGAGCGGGTGGTCGATGCGGCGCCGCTCGGGCCGGGCCGCCGGGTGCTCGACGTGGGCACCGGCACCGGTGTCCTGCTCCCATTCATCGCCGCCCGGGGCGTCACCGATCTCACCGCGTGCGACGTGTCGGAGAAGATGATCGCCGAGGCCGCCGCTCGCCACCCCGACGTTCGCTTCTGGCACGGCGACGTCGCGTCGCTCCCACCCTCGGCGCACGGATTCGACGCCGTGTTCTTCAACGCCGTGTTCGGCAACCTCTGGAACCAGGAGGAGACGTTGCGGGCGACGGCCGGCCGGCTGGCGCCGGGGGGCCGCATCGTCGTCAGCCACGCTCTCGGCGCGGCCTTCGTCGAGATGCTCCACCAGCGGGACCCGCGCATGGTCCCGCACCTCCTGCCCGACGAGCCGACGCTGCAGCGCTGGTGCACGTCCCACCCTCCGCTCGTCCTCGAGCGCTACACCGACGACCCCGACTTCTACCTCGCCGTGCTCCGCCGGGACGCGCCGGCCTCCTGAAGACGGCACCGGCCGCGAAATCCTCCCCGAACTGTCGATCGGGCCGGTCGCCATTCGTGTAGGACGTGAGCCCGACACGCCGCCGGGTCACTCACGAAGGAGACCGCCACATGAAGCAGTACCTGCTCTCCGTCATCATGGTCGAGGGTGAGCCGCCGCCCCCCGAAGACGTCATGCAGAAGATGTACGCCCAGGTGGACACGTTCAACGCCAAGCTCCAGGCCGAGGGCGCGTGGGTGTTCGCCGGAGGACTCCACCCGGCCCAGACGGCCACCGTGGTCAACGCCACCAAAGGCGACGTCGTCGTCACCGACGGGCCGTTCATCGAGGCCAAGGAGCACATCGGCGGCTTCTGGGTCATCAAGGCGCCCGACCTGGATGCGGCCCTCAAACTGGCAGCCGAGGGCAGCGCCGCCTGCGGGGCCCCCGTCGAGGTGCGCCCGTTCCAGGATGAGCCCGAGAGCTGAGGCGCCACGGGTGCCGTCGGCCGACCCGGCCGCGGTCGAGGCGGTGTTCCGCTCCGAGTCGGGCCGGGCGGTCGCCAGCCTGGTCCGCTTCTTCGGCGATATCGACCTCGCCGAGGAAGCGGTCCAGGACGCCTTCGTGATCGCGCTGCAGCGCTGGCCCCACACGGGCCTGCCCCCCAGCCCCGCCGGGTGGATCATCACCGCGGCCCGCAACCGAGGCCTCGATCGGATCCGCCGCGAGTCCTCGCGCGCCGACCGCCATGCCCAGGCCGCTCGCATGCTCGAGCCCGATGAGCCTCAGGACGTCGGCCCCGTGGCCGACGACCAGCTCCGGCTCATCTTCACCTGTTGCCACCCGGCGCTGGCCCCGAGTGCCCACGTCGCCCTCACGCTGCGGCTGGTGGGCGGACTGCAGACCGCCGAGATCGCACGCGCCTTTCTCGTGGCCGAGGCCACCATGGCCCAGCGGCTGGTGCGCGCCAAGGCCAAGATCCGGGCGGCCCGCATCCCCTACCGCATCCCTTCCGACGCCGAGCTGCCCGAACGCCTCCGGTCCGTGCTCAGCGTGGTGTACCTCGTGTTCAACGAGGGCTACCTGGCCTCCGCCGGCGCCGAGCTGGTCCGCGCCGACCTGTGCGCCGAGGCCATCCGGTTGGCGCGCATGCTCGTCGAGCTCATGCCCGACGAAGCCGAAGTCCACGGCCTGCTCGCCCTGCTCCTGTTGACGGAATCACGCCGGGCCGCTCGCACCGGGGCCGACGGCACCCTCGTGCGGTTGGCCGACCAGGATCGTTCGCGTTGGGACCGGGCCCTGATCGGCGAGGGCCAGGCGATCGTGCGGGCCTGCCTGCGGCGCAACCTCCCCGGGCCGTACCAGCTCCAAGCCGCCATCGCGGCCGTGCACAGCGACTCCGCCCGCGCCGCCGCTACCGACTGGCGCCAGATCGTCGCCCTTTACGACCTCCTCCTCACCCACATGCCGACGCCCGTCGTGGCCCTCAACCGGGCCGTCGCCGTCGCCGAGCTGCAGGGGCCGGGTGCCGGGCTCGCCCTGGTCGACGACCTCGACCTGGCCGGCTATTACTTGTTCCACGCCACGCGGGCCGAGCTCTTGGCCCGGCTCGGCCGCCGCGCCGACGCACGCGCCGCCTACGACGAGGCCCTCGCCCGTACCGCCAACGGCGCCGAACGCGCCCTGCTGCTGCACCAGCGCGACCTGCTGAGCTTGTGAGGGGCGGGCGGACGCAGTTGCGCCGCGTACTGAAGCGCGACACGGCCGACGGGGCCCGGCACCGAGCGCCAGCAGGACGAGCTCGAGGGTTCACGACCGGCGCTTCGACCTAGTCGTGCGACCCCCTCAGCGGCGCGTCCCGTGCGGCTGGCACCGTCACTCAGGACGGCCGAACACCAGCGCGTCGACGACCTGGACGATCAGCGGGTCGACCGAGGGTGGCGGTGGGCTCCCGGCCACCAGGAAACGACGGACCGCGGCATACGGCACGTCGACCAGCGCCATGACCACCGCCTGGCGGCGAGCGGCACGGGCCCGTCCGGGCAGCCGACCGGTGAAGCGTCGCAGAGCCGCCTCCAGCGGGCGGTTCAGCGTCTCCAGCTCGCCGCCCAGCTCCTGGGGCCAGGCCGTCGCCAGGTCCTCACGGCGGTGCAGGACGAGGACGGCGGCGTCGGCCGGGTGATCGCGGCACCACCTGGGTATGTGCACGGCGGCCGCGTGGGCCGCCTCGCGAACGTCGGGGAGGTCGAGCTTCTCGACGAACCCTTCTTGGGCCCGCTTCACCAGCCGCACCCACATCTGGGCCATGAGCACGTCGCGTGACTCGAAGCGGTGGTAGATCGAGCCCGTCGGAGCGCCCAACGACCGGGCGATGGCGGCGATGGTGGCATTCCGGGGCCCGCCGATAGAGACCAGTCGGGCCGCTCGGTCCAGGATCTGGTCGCTGTCGAACTTCGCCGGCCTCGCCACTGCGCCAGGCTAAGGCACGCCGGCATCTAGAACGAGCAGCCACTTTGACCAGCCCACTTTGACCAGCGCACTTTGACCCGGCCGCCCGCCGGCGCAGGTGCACATCCCTGCCCAAGGCAGCCGACTGCACCGTAGAGGTGCAGATTCCTGACTGAAGCGGCGCCGTCCCGAGCAGCGAGAGAGATGGCTTGATGTCCCTGACCGAACCTGCAACCGACACCGCCGCGCCTCCGGCGACGGGCGGCGGCGAGGGAGCAGGACCATCCCTCACCGAACTCTGTGGAGAGTTTGCGTCGTGACACGACCCCAACCCGCCACAAAGCCGCTCACGACCACACGACGCTGACTAACGTGAGGCCTGCGGACAAATGGGAGCAAGGAGGCGTGCAGTGACTGCACCCGACGAACCGCCCCGTTACTCTCGCCGGGTCTTCGTCGGCGGGATGGGTGCGGC
>JBIOZN010000261.1:0-4430 GCA_044871175.1 Acidimicrobiales bacterium
CCACCTCGCGCCCGAGACCCTCGCTCGCCGGTGGCGCATAGCTGCGGGTCACCAGGATCCGCTCGCTAGCGGGGCCGAGGTTCTCGTTCATCACAAACGGCAGGTCCAACCGGGCCACGGCGAAGGCGGCCGCGTAGCGGGAATGGGTGTGCACGACCGCGCCGACGCCGGGCATCGCCCGGAGAACGGCGAGATGGAGCGGCAGCTCACTCGTGGGGGCCCGGCCGCCCTCGACCACGGTGCCGGTGCCGATGTCGACCACCGGGTGGTCGTCGGGCGCCAGCCGCGCGTACGGCACCCCGGCGGCCGTGACCACCGCCCGCCCGTCGTCGATCCGAGCCGACACGTTGCCGGCCGATCCCAGCACGAGGCCGCCCTCCACCAGCCGCCGGCAGCACGCCTGCACCGCCTCCCGGGCGGCGGCGATCGCCGCGCTCAGGACGCCACCGCCGCCGCCAGCTCGCGCATGGCGGCCACCGCACCGGGCACGTCCAGCGTGAGACATTCTCCGTCGCGCACCACCAGGCGACCGTCGACCACGACGTGGCGCACGTCGGCCCGCCCGGCCGCGTAGACGACGGTGGACACCGGGTCGTAGCTGGGAACCAGATGGGGCCGGTCGGCGTGCAGAGCGACGACGTCGGCCCGGCGACCCACTTCCAGCGTGCCCAGGCGGCCGGCCAGGCCGAGGGCGTGGGCTCCGGCCGCAGTGGCCATCCGGACGACCTCGTGGGCGCCCAGGACAGCCGGGTCGCCGTTCACCGCCTTGGTGACGACGGCCGCCAGCCGCATGGCGAGGAAGGGGTCGAGGTCGTTGGCACTGGCGCAGCCGTCGGTGCCCAGCGCGACGGCGACGCCCGCCGCCCGCAACGCCGCCACCGGCGCGAAGCCGCTGGCCAGCTTCAGGTTGGAGGCCGGGTTGTGCACCGTCACCGTGCCGGTGGCCGACAACCGCTCGATCTCCGCCGAAGTGAGATGCACCGTGTGGGCCAGGACGACGTCGGGGCCGAGCAGGCCCAGGTGATCGAGCAGCTCCACCGGCCGCCGCCCGTGGCGCTCGAGCACGGTGGCCACCTCGGCGGCCGTCTCGGCGGCGTGGATGTGCAGGCGCCCGCCGAGCCGCCGCACGGCGTCACCCACCGCCTGCAGCTGCCCGGGTTCCAGGGTGTAGGTACCGTGCGGCAGCGCCCAGCGGCCGTTCCGGGGCGAGCCGGTGGTCGTCCCGTGGTCGGCGAACCACGCCGGCAGCCGCGCCAGGCGCTCGTCGAACGGCACCCGGTCGGGGCCGGGCGCCCCGAGGAACACCGGGCCATGGTGCAGCCGGAAGCCGGCCCGGTCGGCGACCGCGGCGGCCGCCTCGGGGAACCAGTACATGTCGAGAGCGCTGGTGATACCCGCTCGCAGCTGCTCGGCGATGGCCACCTCGGCGCCCACCGCCACCGTCTCGGCGGTCAGGACCCGGTCCTCGGCGGGGAAGACGCGGCCGAGGAAGGCCGCGAGGTCGACGTCGTCGGCATAGCCCCGGAACATGGTCATGGCCAGGTGCGTGTGCGCGTTGACCAGGCCGGGCAGGACGATCCCGCCGGCGGCGTCGAGGACCGTGGCGCCGGGACGGTCGGCGGCCACGGCGGCGGTGGGGCCGACGGCCACGATCTCGTCGCCCTCGATGGCCACCGCCCCGTCGGCGATCACCGTGTCGGCGGCGTCAACGGTGATCACGGTGCCGTGCGCGATCACCAACTCGCCGGCCCGCTCAGCCACTGGGCGCCCAGCCCTCGGCCGCCAGCCTGTAGCCCGACCAGACGAAGCCGGGGGCGACGGTGCACCCGGCCAGCGTCCACTCACCGGTCGTCGCCGCCGACTGCCACGCCCCGGCCGGCACGACGACCTGCGGTCGTTCACCGTCGCCGACGTCGACGCCCAGCCGGTGCTCGACCACGGGGCCGCCGCCCGACCACACGCGCAGCACGAGCGGCGCACCGGCGTGGAAGTGCCACACCTCGTCGGCGTCGACCCGGTGCCACCGCGCCGTCTCGTCCGCCGCCAGCAGGTACACGATGGCGGTGCCCACCGGGCGCCCGTCGCCGCCCGCAGCGCCGATCCACGTCTGGGCCCAACGCCCGCCCTCCACGTGCGGCTCGAGGCCGAGTGCCGCCACCAGCGCGTCCAACACGGCGGTCACGGGGTGAGGTCGCCGAGTCGTTCGAGGAGCCGCCGCAACAGCGGCCCGAGGTGCTCGGCGGCCGCGGCCCCGGCGGCCAGCACCTCGTCGCCGTCGACCGGTCCGGCGCTCAAGCCGGCGGCCAGGTTGGTCACCAGCGACAGGCCGAGCACCGAGGCGCCCATGTGCCGGGCGGCGATCGCCTCCAGGACCGTCGACATGCCCACCAGGTCGGCGCCGATGGCTCGCGCCATGCCGATCTCGGCCGGCGTCTCGAACTGCGGGCCCAGGAACCCGGCGTAGACGCCCTCCCGCAAGCGGGGCTCGACGCGCCGAGCGAGGTCACGCAACGCGGGTGTGTAGGTGGTGGTCATGTCGACGAACCGGCCGGCATGCGGCGGAGGCGGCAGCGGCCCGACCAGGGGCGAGCGGCCCGTGAGGTTGATGTGATCACTGATCAGCACGGGCTCCCCCAACGGCCATTCCGGGCGTAGCGACCCGGCGGCGTTGGTGAGCACGATGGTGGTGCATCCGGCCGCCGCCGCAGTGCGAACCCAGTGGACGACGGTGGCCGGCGGGTGGCCCTCGTACAGGTGGGCCCGCCCCCGGAACATCAGCACGCGCCGACGGCCGACCCGGATGGAGGCCACGACCGGTTGGTGGCCGAGGGCGCTCAACGCCGGGAACCCGGGCAGGTCGGCCAGGGCGACCTCGGGTCCCTGCCCGAGGGCGGCCGCCGCCGCCGCCCAGCCGCTGCCCAGGGCCACGGCGACGTCGTGCTGGTGGACGCCCGTGCGCGCCGCCAGCACGGCGGCCGCCTCCTGGGCGACACCGAACGGGTCGGGCGGGGGCACGCCGCCATGTTGGCCGACACCGGCCGCCGGTCGTGTGGACTTAGAGGTCGACGGGCCTCCCCCAGTCCACACGGCTCCGCCGGTTGACACGGCCGGCGACCGTGGGACGCTGGCGAGGTGCGCACGATCGAGTGGCACGACGGCGCCATCCGCCTGTGCGATCAGACCCGGCTGCCCCACGAACGCGTGACCCTGGAACTCGGCACGGTCGACGACCTCATCGCCGCCATCCAGCGCCTGGCCGTGCGCGGCGCACCCGCCCTCGGCGCTGCCGGCGCCCTCGGTGTCGCCCTGGCCGCTCGCACCGCCGCCCATCCCGACGACGTGCGGGCGGCCGCCGCCCGCCTGGCCGCCGCCCGCCCCACCGCCGTCAACCTGGCCACCGGCGTCCACCGCGCCCTGGCGCGGCTGCCCGAGGGCGCCGACGCGGTGCTGGCCGAGGCGGAGGCGGTGCTGGCCGAGGACGCCGCCGCCAACCGGGCTCTGGCCGAGCGGGGTGCCGGCCTCCTGCTCGAGCGCTGCGGTGATCGCCCCCTGGCGATCCACACCCACTGCAACACCGGCGCCCTCGCCTGCGTGGAGTGGGGTACGGCCCTCGGGATCGTCCGCACTCTGCACGAGCGGGGCCGCATCCGGGAGGTGATCGCCGACGAGACCCGCCCCCTCCTCCAGGGTGCCCGGCTCACCGCCTTCGAGCTGGCCGAGCTCGGCATCCCCTACCGGCTGGTGGTGGACGGGGCCGGGCCCGCCGTCATCGCCCGTGGCCTGGTGGATGCGGTCGTCGTCGGCGCCGACCGCATCGCCGCCAACGGCGACGTGGCCAACAAGGTCGGGACGTACCCGCTCGCCCTGGCCGCCCGGCGAGCCGGCATCCCTTTCGTGGTGGCCGCCCCCGAAGCCACCCTGGACCCCGGCACGCCCGACGGCGCCGCCATCGACGTCGAGGAGCGGCCCGAAGCCGAGGTGCTGGCCTTCGGCGAAGTTCCCGTCGCCCCGGCGGGCGCTCGCGCCCTCAACCTCGCCTTCGACGTCACCCCCGCGGATCTCGTCACGGCCATTGTGACCGAGCAGCGCACCTTGATACACTGACACTCAAGTTTCCTTCTACGACGCAGAGGTACCACACCCATGGCGCTCGACCCGAACCGGTGGACGCAGAAGACGCAGCAGGCAGTGGCGGCCGCCATCGACGCGGCCAAGGCCGGCCCGAATCCTGAGGTCACGCCCGACCACCTCCTCGCCGCGCTGTTGCGCCAGGAGGACTCGGTCGTCCTGCCCGTGGTCCAGCGCCTCGGGCTCGCCCCCCTCATGCTGCGCAACCGGGCCGACCAGGCCGTCGCCCGGCTGCCCAAGTCCTACGGCGGCGCCGAGCCCCGGTTCAGCCGCGACCTCACCACCGCCTTCGTTGTCGCCGA
>JBIOZN010000262.1:0-9852 GCA_044871175.1 Acidimicrobiales bacterium
GTGGCCGCTCGCGCCGCCGGTGCCGATCTCGACGATCCGGCCTTGGCCGGTGCCGCGCGCCCGGCCGTCGAGCGCTTCACCGGCGACCTGCGTGCCGCCGGGCTCTGGATGGTGCCTCTCGGCGTGCTCGTCATGGCGGCCGCCTCGGCCACCTCCGCCGCCCGGCCGCTCGACCTGCGCGGGCTGGCCGGCTGGGCGCGCCAGCGGTGGCGCGTCCCGACGTCCAACCGCGCCGGCATGCTGGGACGGGGGCTGCTGCTGGTGGCCCTGAGCGTCGGCGTGGTCGTCGCGCGCGAGATCGTCGTGCCGGCGCTGGTGCTCGCAGCCGCCGCCCTGGCCGGCTACACCGGCCTGGTCATGGTGCTGGCCGGGCTGCTCGGCCCGGCGGCGCAGGCCTCGCCGCCCGAGGCCGCCGGCGTCACTGCACCGGCCCGAACGACGCGCCGTACCCTCGCCGTCCTCGGCGCCACCGCCGTTCTGGTCGTCGCCCTCGTCGCCGGCGGCCTCGCCACGGTCGCCGCCGCGCGCGACCGCTCCCGCTCCGGCACCGACACCCTCGTGTGCAACGGGCACGCCGAACTGTGCGACCGCCGGCTCGACCAGGTCGTGTTCGCCGGCGCCCACAACGCCATGTCGGCCGCCTCCGAGCCGGGCTGGTTCTTTCCCCAGAACCTCACCGGCATCCCCGACCAGCTCCGCTACGGCGTGCGCGCCCTGCTGGTGAAGAGCCATTACGGCATCCGCACCGGGCTGTCGGTGGGCGGGTCCGAGCTGGTCGTCACCGACAAGGCGGCCGAGATCGCCACCAACGCCGCGGCCGAGACCGAGGAGCTGTCCCCCGAGGCGGTGGCCCGCGCCCAGCAGCTGGAAGCCACCGTGCCCGAGGATCCCTCGGCGCGGGGCATCTACCTGTGCCACGTGTACTGCAGCTTGGGTGCCACCGAGATGTCCCGCGCCCTGGGCGACGTGAAGCGGTTCCTCGACCGGAATCCCGACGAGGTCATCATCCTGTTCATCGGCGACTTCGTGTCGCCCGCCGACACGGCGGCCGAGTTCGCGCGCGCCGGGCTGACCGACCGCCTCTGGACCTACGACACCTCCGCCCCACCGCCCACGCTGCGCCAGATGATCGAGGCGCGCCGCAACCTGCTCGTGCTGTCCGAACACGCCGGCGGAGACCCGCCCTGGTACACGACCGGCTACGGCATCTTCCAGGACACGCCGTTCACCTTCGCCCAGCCGAGCGACTTCAGCTGCGCGCCCAACCGGGGCCCGGCCGATGCACCCCTGTTCCAGATCAACCACTGGATCACCAACACCAGCCCGCCCTCGGCCGAGCTGGGCCGCCAGGTCAACGCCTACGACACGCTCATGAGCGCAGTCAAGACGTGCGTGGCCCAGCGCGGGCACACGCCCACGATCGTGGGCGTGAACTTCTACGACCAGGGCGACCTGCGCCGCGTGGTGGACGACCTGAACGGTGTGAGCTGACCGGCGGCGGCCCGTGCCCGGCCGCCCGCGGGCCCGGCGGCCCGGCGGCCCCCCGGCCGGGCGCCACGCTCATCTGACAGCAGATCTCTTTCACCGGCCCTGGTCAGGGCACGTCCACTTCTGCCAGAACGGCGGGGGACGCTCAGGGGCTCGAACCCAATCGCTCGCGCACGACCTTGCCCAGGGCGTTACGGGGCAGGGCGTCGACGGTCTCGATGCGGCGCGGCCGCTTGTGGGGTGCCAGCTGGGCCGCCGCCCACCCAGCCAGGGCGTCGGCGTCGAACCCCTCTCCGGGCTCGACGTAGGCCGTGACCACCTCGCCCCATTCGCTCGACGGTGTTCCGACGACGGCCACGTCCACCACGCTCGGATGGGCGCGCAGGACGTCTTCGACCTCGCGGGGGTACACGTTGAACCCGCCGCTGATGATCAGCTCCTTGGTGCGCCCGACGATGCGGAGGTAGCCGTCGCCGTCGTGCTCGCCGACATCACCGGTGCGGAACCAACCATCCTCGGTGGCCGGCCGGCGCGCGCCGGAAGCGTCGAGGTAGCCGCCGAAGACATTGGGCCCCCGTACCAGGATCTCGCCGCTGGCGTCGTCGAGGCGCACGTCGACGCCGGGCAACGGGAACCCGACGGTGCCGGCCCGGCGCTCGCCGTCGTAGGGATTGGACACGAGCATGATGGTCTCGGTCATCCCATAGCGCTCGAGGATCACCTGCCCGGTACGGGCGGCGATGCGGCGGTGCCGGTCGGCGTCGAGCGGGGCCGAGCCCGACACGCACAGCCGCAGCCCGCCGAGGCGCCCGACACCGTCGGCCTCCTCCAGGCGGGCGTACATGGTGGGCACGCCGAACAGCAAGGTGGCGTCGCCGGCGGCGGCCGCCAGCACGGCCTCGGGGTCGAACCTGGGGTGCAGCCGAGCCGACGCCCCGGCCAGCAGCGTGCCGTGCAGCCCGACCGCGAGCCCGTGCACGTGGAACAGCGGAAGGCACAGGATCAGGCGGTCCGCGGGCGTCCAGCGCCAGGCCAGGCGCAGCGCCTCGCCGCTGGCCAGCAGGTTGCCGTGCGACAGCGGCACGCCCTTGGGCGCGCCGGTGGTGCCCGAGGTCGACACGAGAAGGGCGATGTCGTCGGGCGTGACGCCATCGAGGTCGACATCGGCGGCGTCGTCCCCGTCACCCTCGTCGCCGGAGGGGCCGTCGAGGCCGGCGACGAGGAGATCGTGCCCACCGGCCCCCGCCAAGGCCTCCTGGAGACCAGGGCCGTCGACCAGCGCGGCCCGCGGCCGGCCCAGCGCGACCAGCCCCGCCACCTCGCGCTCGGTGGCCGCCGGGTTGGCGGGCATCACCGCCAGCCCGGCGCGCAGGCAGGCGACGTGGGCGACGACGAAGGCGGCCGACGAGGGCCCCGAGACCACGACCCGGTCGCCCCGCACCAGGCCCGCCGCCGCCAGCCGCCCGGCCAGCGCCGCCGTGCGGGCCAGCAGCTCGCCGGCACTGATCCATCCCGACCCGGCATCGTGGATGACGGCGCGGTCGGGCTCGGCGCGCCAGCGCGCCACCCAGGCCGCCGGCAGCGTGCCGGCGGCGAGCAGGTCGACGTCCTCGGCGCCGATGCCGGGCGGCAGGTGGACGGCCCATGGCGGCGGCACGGCCGGAGCATGCCAGGGCTGCGACGATGGCGGCGCGTGGAGGAGTGCACGGTGTGGGTGGAGGAGCTGGGCGCCCTGCGGCCCGACCACGTCGGCCTGCTCACGCCCGAAGAGCAGACACGCCGCGCCGCGTTCCGCCAACCCGACGACGCCGACCGCTTCGCCCTGGGCGCGGTGCTCCTGCGCGTGGCGGCGGCGCGCACGCTCGGGCTCCCATGCGCGGCCGTCGTCGTCGACCGCGCCTGTGAGGCCTGCGGGCGCCCACACGGGCGGCCGCGACTGGCCGGCACCGACCTCCACGCGTCGGTGTCCCACTCCGGCGCGCTCGTCCTCGTGGCCACGACACGCGCCGGACCGGTAGGCGTCGACGTGGAGGAGGTCCGACCGCTCGACCATCGGGAGCTCCTGCCCGCCGTCAGCACGGCCGCCGACGCCGCCCAGGTGCGGCACGCCGGCGACTTCTTCGTTCTGTGGACCCGGAAGGAGGCCGTCGTGAAAGCCACGGGGACGGGTCTGCGCGCCGCGCTGCCCGAGGTGGCCGTGGGGCCGCCGGACCGGCCACCACCGTCGTTCGAGGCTCGCCACCTCATCGACCTCGACCTCGGCGCGGGCTACGCCGGCGCCGTCTGCGTGCTGGCCTCCGACCCTGTGCGGTTCGCGCTCCGGCACGGCCGGGCGTTCCTGTAGGCGATGGACAGCGCCCTGGCCGCCACGATCGCCACCGCCCTGGGCGCCGCCGTGAAGCGGGCCACGCGGGTGCACGGGGGCGACGTCAGCGAGGCCTACCGAGTCGAGCTGGGTGACGGCCGCACGGTGTTCGCCAAGACGCACCGCCGCCCACCGCCAGGCTTCTTCACCACCGAGGCCGCCGGGTTGCGCTGGCTGCGCGCCGCGCGCGCCCTGGCGGTGCCCGAGGTGCTGGCCGTGGGCGACGGCGACGCCACCCGCGCCAACGCCCCCGCCCATCTCGTGCTGGAGTGGATCGACGAGGGCCGGCCGGGCCCCACCACGGACGCCGACCTGGGCGAGGCCCTGGCCGGGCTGCACGCCGCCGGAGCCCCGTCGTTCGGTCGCGAGGACCGCCGCACCACCGGCAGCCTGCGGCTGCCCAACGACCCCTGCGCCACGTGGACGGAGTTCTACGCCGAGCGCCGCCTGCGCCCGCTGGCCCAGCGGGCGGCCGAACGCCGCGCCCTGGCGGCCCCCGCCATCGCCGGGCTCGAGCGCGTGGCCGGCCGCCTCGGCACCTTCGCAGCCGCCGACGAAGCCCCCGCCCGGCTGCACGGTGATCTGTGGGCGGGCAACCGGCTGGTCGACGGGCGGGGTCGCAACTGGCTCATCGACCCCGCCGCCCACGGCGGGCACCGGGAATACGACCTCGCCATGATGCGTCTCTTCGGTGGTTTCGGCCCGGCGGCCTTCCGTCGTTACGCCGACGTGGCGCCCCTGGCCGACGGATGGGAGGACCGGGTGGTGCTCCACCAACTGGCACCCCTGGTGGTGCACGCCATCAAGTTCGGCGGTGGCTACGTGCCCGCCGCCGAGGCCGCGGTCGCGCGCTACGCCTGACGCCGCGCTGGCGGCGGTACGGTGGCCGCGCCGAATGGTGTAACTCCTGGGGGGTCTCGTGGGTCTGTTCATCGTGGAGCGGAACTTCGCCGAGGAGCTGGAGGTCACCGCCAAGGACGTGCTCGGGATCCAGGCGGTCAACGAAGACGTCGGCGTGCGCTGGGTGCTGTCGTTCCTGAGCGCCGACAAGAAGAAGACCTACTGCCTCTACGAGGCCGCCGACCCCAGCCTGCTCCTCGAGGCCGCCCGGTGCGCCGGTATCCCCGCCGATGCCATCATCCCCGTCACCGAGCTGAACCCCGAGGAGATCCTGGCCGCCAGCCGCGCCTGAGGCTCGCCTCGGAACCGCGGGCCACGACGCCACGGTCGAAGCTCTCGGCGCGATTTCCGCCACATATGGCGGAATTCGCGCCGAGACGTTTCCGTGCAGGGGTCAGCCCGCCACCAGGCCGTGGCGGATACCCCAGGTGGCCGCTTCGGTGCGGTTGGCACAGCCCGTCTTCACGAGGATGCTGCGCAGGTGAGCGGCCACCGTGTGCGGACTGAGGTGGAGCACGTCGCCGATCTCCCGGTTGCTGCGTCCTTCGGCCACGCGTCGCAACACGTCGATCTCCCGCTCGGTCAGCATCCCGGCCGCTCGGGTGGCCGTCGGCGTGACCGTCCGCAGGTCGCTCACCAGCCCGGCGGCGCGACGCGCCAGGGTCACCATCCCGAGGCGCGACGCCGTCGTCTCGGCCGCGGCCGCCAGCGACGCCGCTCGGCCCACGTCGTCGGCCCGGCCTCGCCGTGACAGCAGCCGGGCGCACTCGAACTGCGTATGGGCCAGCCACACGGGCGAGCCCCGGGCGGTGTCGGCCTGCAGGGCGGCGTCGAGATGGCCGGCCGCCAGGCGCCACCGGCCGGCCGTCATGGCCAGCCGCCCGAGGTAGCGATCGACCGACCCGTAGCACGCCAAGTAGGTGCCCACCTGCACCATGAGGCCGCGCCACGGCAGGAGGTGCTCGTACACGACGGCGGCGGCGTGGGGATCGTCCACCGCGGTGATCGCGTCGGCGATGAGACTGAGGGACCCGCACCGCAACGAGTCCCGGGGGATGGCCGCCAGGTCGTCGGCCACCAGCTCCACCACCAGCCGGCCGGCCTCGTCCAGCATCCCCAGCTCGGCGTACAGCGCCGCCAGGCCCGGGCGCCAGGTCGCCTGCGACCGCTCGAGCCGGGCGACCAGCTCCACCACCGGTCGGACCTCCTCGAGGCGGCCCTGCTCGCGTCGGATGCTGAACACCTGCACCCCGTAGGCGCCCGACAGGTCGGCCCCCCGCTGCAGGGCCGTCACCCGGTCGGCGTCGGCGGCCAGCGCCTCGGCGTCGGCAAAGCGCCCGTCCGACAGCGCCAAAGTCGCCCCCGCCTGCAGGTGCAGGGCGCGGTAGAAGAGCTGGCCGGCCCGGCGCTCGAGCAGCCCGTGCTCGCGAAACGCCTCCAGCACGGGCTGGCGGGGCGGCTGGGAGAGCCGCCCGTACAGCCGCCAGGTCGCCGCCCGCAGCTCGACGTCCAGGTCGCCGAGCCGGCGGGCGAGCACGGCCAGTTCCTCGGCCTGCTCCACCCCCCGGTCGATGGCGTCGGGGGGCCACAACCCGAACAGCTGGGCCTGCAGGGCGAGGGCGAGCGAGGCGGTGTCGCCGAGGCGGCGGGCATCGTGGACGGCCCGGCGCCCGACCGTCTCGGCCTCGGCCGCCCGGCCCAGGAACGACAGCGTCCGGCTGAGCGCCGCCCGCAAGGCCACGGCCTCCGGGGACAGGCCCGGCGGCGCCTCGGCCAGGGCCAGCTGCAGCAGCTGCTCGCCCGTCGGGCTGGGCGCCCCCGTACGCCAGCTCGCCTCCTCGTAGGCGAGGGCGGCCCGGATGAGCACGGAACCCTCCCCGAGCTCGTGCGCCAGAGTGGCGGCCTCCAGGGCCGCCTGCTGCCCGTGCGTGACGTCGCCGCGCCGAACGGCGGCACCCGACAGCTCGAGCAACAGCTCGGCCCGACGGGGGTTCCGCCCGGTCAGGGGGAGGACCGCCGCCAACAGGTCGACGGCCTCGTCGTGGGCGCCGGCGCGCGTGGCGGCCGCCGCGCCCCGCCGAGCGTGCTCGACGGCGACCGCGGCGTCGATGAACGGCACAGCCCGGGCGGCGTGGTGGGCCACCTCGCCCGGGGACGCGTCGGGCCGCCCGGCCAAGGCGTGCACCACCGAGCTGTGCACGGCCGCTCGGCGGGCCGGCGCCAGCCGGTCGTACACCGAGGCGCGCACCAGGGCGTGGGCGAAGCGGTGGCGGCCGGGGCCGTCGGGCTCGACCACGCCGTGGCTGGCGGCGACGTCGAGGCGCCCCGCCACGCGCGCTGCCGGCTCACCGGCGGCTGCCGCCACCAGGCCGAGGTCGAAGGCGGGCCCGATCACGGCGGCCACCGCCAACACGTCGGCCACCGCCGGCTCGAGGCGCGCCAGGCGCGCGGCGATCACCTGGCGCACGCCCTCGGGGCTGTCGGCGCCGGCCAGCGGCCGGGCCACGCGCCAGCGCCCCTCGCGCCGCTCGAGGCAGCCGACCTCGACCACGTGCCGCCACAGCTCGCCCAACAGGAACGGGTTGCCGTCGGTCTGGGCGAGAAGGTGGTCGACCACGGGCGCCAGGGCGGCGTCGACGTCATGGCCGGCGGCGGCCACCACGAAGCTGCGCACCCCGGCGGCGTCGAGCCCATGCACCGTGATGGCCGCCACGCCCCCGAGGCGGTGCAGCTCGGGGAGCGCCTCCCGCAGGGCGGCCCCCACCTCCGCCGGCGTGTCCCGGTAGGTGGCGATGACGAGCAGCGGCATAGGGCTGGTGGCCCGCAGCAGGTGGGCCAGCAACTGGAGCGTGGCCGCCGCTGCCCAGTGGATGTCCTCCATCACCACCAGCACCGGCGCCGAGCGGCCCGCCTCGGCCAGCAGGGCGGTGATGGCGCCGAAGAGGCGATAGCGATCGGAGTCGGGGTCACCGGTGGAGGGCGCCACGGCCAGCGCGCGGAGGCGGGGCAGGAGCCGACCGAGCTCGGCCGCCTGGCTGTCCACCGCGGCCACCAGGCTGGGCTCGTGGGCGACCAGATGGTCGAGGGCCTCGACGAGGGGTTGGTAGGGCACGGCGATGTCCTCGCGACAGCTGCCGTAGAGGACGATGGCGCCGTGCTCGTGGGCCCGCCGGGCGAGCTCGGCGCCCAGGCGGCTCTTGCCCACGCCGGCCTCCCCGGCCAGCAGCACGACGCCGCGCCGGCCCGTGGCCGCCTCCGCCCAGGCCGCCTCGAGCAGGGCGTCTTCGCTCGGGCGGGCCACGAACGGGAACGGTGGGCTGGCCGCCAACGGGGCCGGCAGGGGCACGCGGCCGGTGGCGGCGGGGGCGACCACGAGCTCCACCGCCTCGACGATCCAGCCCGGGCCCACCGTCACGGGCCCGACGGGCCGGGTCACCGCACCGGTGCGGCGGGCCAGGCCGGCGACCGCGGCGGTGACCCACACCGACCCGGGCACGGCGCGCGCCTGGCCGTACAGGGCGACGGCCTCGCTGAGGGGCCCGGAGGCGAGGCCGTCGTCTCCCTCCGCCGCGGCCCCGCCGTCGATCTCGCCGAGGGCCACGCCGACGCTGACCTCGCCTCCTGCCGTGACCTCCAGGGCGGCCCGCACCGCCTCGCTCACCGAGCGGACCAGGGCGACGGCGACGTCGTCGCGAACGATCACGTCGAGGGCGCCCGGGAGATGGTGGCGGAGGGCGGGCGCGGTGCCGAGCGGCACGACGACCGCCGCCGCCATGGCGAGGTCCTGGCCGGTCACCGGAGCCGCACGCTACCGGCGCGGTCGCGGCGATCACCGTTCATTCGCCCCGCCGAGCAGTCTCGGCGCGACAGAACACGCCAGATGTGGCGGGCTTCGCGCCGAGAGTTCGCAACCGTCACGACTGACTAGTCAGCCGCCCCCGGCAAACGTCCAGGGTCGCCATATCGGTTGGCCGATTGGGTTCCTACCGTCGCCCCACGATGACCCTCACCACCGAACCCACAGAGGTCCTCACCGAGGACCTCCTCGCTCGCATCGACGAGCGGGCGCCCACGTACGACCGCGAGAACACGTTCTTCACCGAGGACTTCGAGGAGCTGCGCGCCGCCGGCTACCTCGACCTCGTCCTGCCCTCGGAGTACGGCGGGCCCGGCCTCGGGCTCGACGCCATGGCCAAGCTGCAGCGCAAGCTGGCCTACGCCTCGGGACCCACCGCCCTGGCCGTGAACATGCACCTCTACTGGGTGGGGCTGGCCGCCGACCTGCACCGCATGGGGGACACCAGCTGCGACTGGATGCTGGAGGAGGCGGCGCGAGGCGCGGTGTTCGCCGCCGGCCACGGCGAGGCCGGCAACGACCTCCCGCTGTTGTTGTCCACCGCCAACGCCGAGCGGGTCGACGGCGGCTGGAAGATCACCGCCCACAAGATCTTCGGCAGCCTCTCGCCGGTGTGGACCTACCTGGGCCTCCACGCCATGGACACCTCCAACCCGGAGGCACCCCAGATCGTGCACGGGTTCCTGCACCGCGACGACCCCGGCTACACGATCGTGCACACCTGGGACGTGCTCGGCATGCGGGCGACCCAGAGCGACGACACCCTGATCGAGGGCGCGGTCATCCCCGACGCCCACGTGCCGCTGGTGTGCCCGGCGGGCTTCGCCGGCGCCGGGCCCTTCCAAGTCGGGATCTTCGCGTGGGGCCTACTCGGGTTCGCCGCCATCTACTCGGGCATCGCCCGTCGCGCCTACGACCTGGCGCTGGCCACCGCCCACCAGCGCACGTCGATCGCGCTGAGCCGGTCGATGGCCTACCACCCCGAGGTCCAGCATCGCATCGCCAAGATGCGGATCGCGCTGGAGGCCATGGACGCGATGGTCGAGCGCACCACCACCGACTGGGCCACCGGGGTCGATCACGGCATGGACTGGCCCGTCAAGATCGTCGCCACCAAGCACTTCGTGGTGAACCAGGCCTTCGACGTGGTCGACACCGCCCTCGACCTGTCGGGAGGCGCGGGCACGTTCAAGCGCAACCGGCTCGAGCAGCTGTTCCGGGACGTGCGCATGGGCAAGTTCCA
>JBIOZN010000263.1:0-2052 GCA_044871175.1 Acidimicrobiales bacterium
CTTCGCGGTGGCCGCGTTGATCACCGGGCGCTTCGGCGAAGGATGGCTCGCCGACACCCGTCGCGCGACGTTGATCGCCTGGGGCTTCCTCTCGGTCGGGATCGTGCTCGGCGCGTGGTGGAGCTACGAGGTGCTCGGCTGGGGCGGGTACTGGGCGTGGGACCCGGTGGAGAACGCCAGCTTCCTGCCGTGGCTGACGGCGACAGCCTTCATCCACTCGGTCCTGGTGCAGGAGCGCCGCGGGATGCTGCGGGTGTGGAACCTGGCACTCCTGTGCGCCACGTTCAGCCTCACCATCCTGGGCACGTTCCTGACTCGCTCGGGCGTGCTCGACAGCGTGCACAGCTTCACCGAGTCGCCCATCGGGCCGTGGCTCCTCGGGTTCTTCGCCCTGACCGTCGCGGTGTCGGTAGGACTCATCGGGTGGCGCGGTGATCGGCTGCGCTCGCCCGGGGTGATCGACTCGCCGATCTCGCGCGAGGGCGCCTTCCTCGCCAACAACGTGCTGTTCGCGGTGTTCGCCTTCGTCGTGCTGCTCGGCACGGTGTTCCCCCTCGTCGTCGAGGCCTTGCGGGACGAGCAGCTGTCGGTGGGCGCGCCGTTCTTCGAGCGCATGCTGCTGCCCATCGGGCTCGCGCTGCTCACGCTCATGGCGATCGCGCCGGTGCTGCCGTGGCGGAAGGCGTCGGGCGAGCTGCTCCGGCATCGCCTGCTCTGGCCGGCGGTGCTCGGCGTGGCGTCGTTGGTGCTGGCGGCGCTGCTCGGCGCCCGGGGCGTGGGCTCGTTGCTGGCCTTCGGGCTCGGTGGCTTCGCCGCTGGCTCTGCCCTGCGGCAGCTGGCGCTGGCCACCCGGCGCCAGGGGTGGCGCGGCCTCGTCGGCCGGGCCAACGGGGGCATGGTCGTCCACCTTGGCGTGATCATGATCGCGGTCGCCATCGCTGCGTCCTCGGGGTACTCCCGCCGGGGGGAGTTCCGGGTGACGGCCGGCCAGACCGTGGAGTTCGGCGGTCACACCTTCGAGCTGCTCGGGCTGCGCGACGTGGAGTACCCCGAGAAGTTCGCCCGCAAGGCCGACATCCGCATCGACGGGGGCGAGGTGTTCTCGCCGGCCTGGCAGCGCTTCAACAACCAGGGTCAGTTCGTGGGCACGCCATCGGTCAAGACCGGCCTGACGGGTGACATCTACCTGTCGCTCCCGGGCCGGCCCTCCGACGACCCGGCTGCACCCGTGTCGTTCAGCGTGCTCCTCAGCCCGCTCACGCTGTGGCTGTGGATCGGCGGCGCGGTCATGGCGGTCGGTACCGCCTTGGCCATGTTCCCCGGTCGGCGCCGCCGCCCCACCGACCCGGTCTCGGCCCCCGTCGCCGAACCGACGGCCGACACCTCCGAGACGCAGGTCCTCACGGCCGCGCACCGCCGCGTCGCGCTGTCACCCCGCCTGGGCGGTCACATCGATGGCTGACACCCAGGTGGCCGGCGGCGACGTGCCGGTGCCGCTCGATGACGCGCCGACCCGGCGCCGACCGGTCCTGGTGGCCTCGGTCGTCGTGGCGATCCTGGCCGCCTTCCTCGTCGTGGTGTTCGCCGTGGCGCGCGGTGGCGGCAACGACACCGCCGACACCCCACTGCTCGGCCGACCGGCGCCGGCCATCACCGGCGGCACGCTCGGCGGTGGCCCGTTCGACCTCTCGGCCCGCCGGGGCTCGTGGGTCGTGCTCAACTTCTTCGCTTCCTGGTGCGACCCGTGCAAGCAGGAGGCGCCCGAGCTGGTGCGCTTCGCCGCGGCCCAGTCGGCGCTCGGGCCCGAGGGCGCCGAGGTCGTCGGTGTGGTCTACAACGACTCCGAGGACGCCGTCCGCCAGTTCCTCGCCGACTACGGCGACGGCTTCGACCACGTCGTCCTCGACTCCGGGGCCAGCGCCATCGGGTACGGGGTGGTCAAGATCCCGGAGACGTGGGTCATCGACCCCGATGGCATGGTGCGGGCACGGGTGATCTCGGCGGTGTCGGCCGAGAGCCTCACCGACCTGCTGGCCCAGGCGCGCGCCGGGG
>JBIOZN010000264.1:0-4856 GCA_044871175.1 Acidimicrobiales bacterium
GGCGGGCGACGCGCCCGCCGGGCGCCACCGCTCTCGGTGCACCAGGAGCAGGTCTTGCTCGCCTGGTGCGCCGAGTGTTCCTGGTGCGCCGAGACGCCCGAGCCGCTCGATACGGCCCGGGCCCCACGGCGGTGGCATTCGGCTCGGAACCGGCGCCCCACCGAGGACGTTCAAGTCCTTCGATGACTTCCAGCGCCGCCGAGCAGCCGGAGCGATCCGGTGCCACACTCGCCCCCATGCACCACGCCCGCACCGCCGACGGGGCGCTGCTGGAGCGGGCACTGTTCCAGGTGAAGTCGGTGATCGTGGGCCAGCACCGGGCCCTCGAGCGCATGTTCGCCTGCCTGCTGGCGGGCGGCCACTGCCTGCTCGAAGGCGTGCCCGGCCTGGCCAAGACGCTGGCCGCGGAGACCCTCGCCCAGGTGATGGGCGGATCCTTCACGCGCATCCAGTTCACCCCCGACCTGCTGCCGGCCGACATCGTGGGCACCCGCATCTACCGGGCCTCCACCGAGAGCTTCGACGTCGAGCTTGGCCCGGTGTTCGCCAACTTCGTTCTCACCGACGAGATCAACCGGGCGCCGGCCAAGGTGCAGTCGGCCCTGCTGGAAGTCATGGCCGAGCGCCACGTGTCCATCGGCGGCACGACGTACCCGGTGCCCGACCCGTTCCTCGTGCTGGCCACCCAGAACCCGATCGAGAACGAGGGCGTCTACCCGCTGCCCGAGGCGCAACGGGACCGGTTCCTCATGAAGATCGTCATCGGGTACCCCACACCTACCGAGGAGCTGGAGATCGTGCGCCGGATGGGCGTGACGCCACCCCGCGCCAATCAGGTGCTCGAGCCGGCCGACGTCATCCGCCTGCAGGAGGCGGCCAAGCACGTGTACGTCGACCAGTCGGTGCTCGAGTACGCCGTGCGGCTGGTGCTGGCCAGCCGGGCGCCGGCCGAGCACGGTCTTCCCGAGCTGGCCGGGCAGGTGTCCTGCGGCGCCAGCCCCCGTGCCTCGCTCGGCCTGGTGGCCGCCGGCCGGGCCCTGGCCCTGCTGCGCGACCAGACCTACGTGACACCCCAGGAGATCTACGACGTCGCCTTCGAGGTGCTCAACCACCGCATCGTGCTGTCGTACGAGGCCATGGCCGACGGCATCGAGCCCGGCCAGGTCGTGCACACCCTGCTGTCCCGGGTGCTGGCGCCGGCCGTAGCGCCGGCGCAGCTGGCGGCGGCCGCTCGGTCCGATGGCAGCGGCGGGCGGGCGTGAACACGCCCCCCACGCTGGCGCAGGCCAACCCCACCGAGGTCCTGCGCCGCCTGCAGCTCACCGTCAACCGCAAACTCGACGGGATGTTGCTCGGTGACCACCAGGGCCTGGTGCCCGGGCACGGCTCCGAGCTGGGCGAGACCCGCCTGTACGAGCCCGGCGACGACGTGCGGCGCATCGACTGGAACGTCACCGCCCGCATGCAGGTGCCCCACCTGCGCGAGACCATCGCCGACCGCGAGCTGGAGCTCACGCTGGTGGTGGACGCCTCGCCCAGCCTCGCCTTCGGCACCGCCCTCACCACCAAGCGCGACCTGCTGGTGGCGGCGGCCACGGCCGTGGGCACGCTGGCGGGACGGTCGGCCAACCGCATCGGGGCCGTGATCGTCACCGGCCACGGGCGGGTGGCGGTGCCGCCCCGTAACGGCCGACCCTGGCTGGCGGCCACGCTGCACAAGATCATCACCACCCGCCCGGCCGACGGCAGCGGGCCCGCCGACCTGCCCGCCGCCCTGGCCGCCGTCGGCCGCCAGGCGCGCCGTCGGGGCATGGTGGTGGTGCTGTCGGACTGGCTCGACGGCGGCGACTGGGCCCGCCCGCTGCGGGGACTGGCCCACAAGCACGAGGTGCTGGCCATCGAGGTGGTGGATCCTCGCGAGCTCGAACTGCCTGGCGTGGGCCTGCTCGAACTGGTCGACCCCGAGACGGGCCGGGCCCGGCGCATCGACACCACCAGCGCTCGCCTCCGGCAGCGCTACGCCGACGCGGCCGCCGCCCAGCGGGCCGACATCGCCGCTGCCATCCGCCGCAGCGGGGCCGCCCATCTCGTGCTGCGCACCGACCGGGACTGGCTGGTCGAGCTGGCCCGGTTCGTGGCCAGCCGGCGCCGGCGCGGCGCCGGGCTCACCGCCGGCCGGCGTCTGGGGTGAGGTGGGCGCTGTGAGGTTCCTGTCCCCCGACGTGCTGTGGCTCCTCCTGGTGCCCCTGGCCCTGGTGGCGGCCTACGTGGTGGTCCAGTGGCGACGACCCAGGTACGCCGTGCGCTTCACCAACCTCGCCCTGCTCGACGTCGTCGCCCCCCGCCGACCGGGTTGGCGCCGCCACGTCAGCGCCACACTGCTCGTGGCTGCCCTCGGCTTCCTGGTCGTCTCCCTCGCCCGCCCGGCGCGCACCGAGGCCGTGGCCGTCGACCGGGCGACCGTCATCGTCGCCATCGACGTGTCGCTGTCCATGGAGGCCGACGACGTCGCCCCCACCCGGCTGGATGCGGCCAAGGAGGCGGCCACCGAGTTCGTCGACGGCGCCCCGAAGGAGGTGCGGATCGGCCTGGTGGCGTTCAACGCGGTGGCCCAGGTGCGAGTGCCGCCCACCACCGACCGGCCGTCGCTCGACCGGGCCATCGACTCGCTCCAGTTGGGTGAGGGCACGGCCATCGGCGAGGCCATCTTCGCCAGCCTCGACGCCCTCGAGGCCGACCGAGCCGCCCTCGGCGTCGACGATCCTCCCGCCCGCACCGACGGCAACGGCACGACTCCCGACCAGCCCCTGCCCGAGCGGATCGTCGTGATGTCCGACGGCGAGACCACCCAGGGCCGGCCGAACGAGGAAGGCGTCGCCGCCGCCCAGGCGGCCGGCGTGCCCGTCAGCACGGTGGCCTTCGGCACCGAGAACGGCGTCATCGAGATCGACGGCAGCGTGAGCTACGTACCGGTGGCGCCCGAGCCGTTGCGCGACATCGCCGACGCGACGGGCGGCTCGTTCTTCGAGACGGCCAGCGCCGAGGGCCTGGCCAAGGTGTTCGAGGAGATCGGCAGCCAGGCGGGCACCGAGACCCGCGACGTCGACATCAGCCGCAACTTCGTGTGGATCGGCGCCGCTCTGGCGGTGGCGGCGGCCGGCTTCTCGCTGCTGTGGGCTTCGCGGATCCCATGAGCGGGCGGCCCGGCCGCCGCCGGCCTGGACGCGGGCGACCCGGCCGGCCGTAGCCTGGGCCCGTGTTCTCGACGGCCATGTGGGTCCTCGGGGCCGTCGTAATCGCCGTGGTGGTGTGGAGGGTCGGCCTGGGCATGCTGCGGTCGCTCACCCAGCCCCTGCCGCCGCCGCCTCCGCCGGGGGAGATGCGCCGGGTGAACCTGCGCTACCGGTGCTCGGTGTGCGGCACCGAGGCGCGGCTCACGTCGGCGGCCGAGGAGGACCCAGCTCCGCCCCGGCACTGCCTCGAGGACATGGACCTCGTCGCCCCGATCGACTAGCGCCACCGCCGGTCGCTCTCCACAGGGTGTGGACAAGGCTGTGGCAAGTCACTCCGTTGTCATCTGCCGGCCACACAGGGAAACAGTTCAGCGGTACTGCGTGGCCGTGATGATGCCGCCCAGGATGAGCCCCAGCCCCCCGAGCAGGTACCAGTTGCTGGTGGCGTGGGGCAGCAGCTGGATGTAGTTGAGGATGATCATCAGCGCGCCCGCCCCCAGCAGGGCGAACATGAGCACCGGCACCCATGGTGGGCTGACCTTGAGTTCCTTGGGCACCGGCGGCGTGTAGCGGGACGAGGCCTCGCGGGCGTGCCGGGCGTGCCGGGCATCGCCCGTGCCGGGCGGGGGCGGGGCGGCGCGGGGAACGTCGCCCGGTTTCGTGCCCTTGGCGGTGACCCGGCCGCTGCTGGTGGCGCCGGCACGCCCGCCGGGCTTGCGCTTGGGGGGAGGCATGGCTCGCCCATGGTACGAGCCCGCCTTGCGCGCGCCCGCGCGCGTCGCCAAAGCTGGGCCCACTCAACTGCTGACGATCCGCGGGCGGGGTCGGAGGCGGGACCGCACGCCGTGGAGGTCGTCACCCGTGCAGCAGGTTCCCCAATCCGCACGCGCCCGCATTGCCGTCGCGCTGGTGACGCTGGTGGTCGCCGCCGTCCTGGCGCCGCTGGCCCCCGGAGCCCTCACCCCGGCCGGCGCCGCCGTGGTGGGGCTGGCCCACTTCCCGCTCGAAGGCCCGTGCCGCTTCTACAACAACTTCGGCGACTACCGGTCCCCCACGCGCAGCCACGAGGGCGAGGACATCGCCCCCGTGCCCAGCCCCACCAGCTGGGCGGTCGAGCCGGGCCACCGGGTGTACGCCGCCCTGCCGGGCACGGTCGAACAGGTGTGGACGGACTACGGCGCCACCTCGGGCGCGGGCAACGGCATCCAGCTGCGCCACGCCGACGGCACCTACACCCGCTACTTCCACCTGGCCGGCTTCGCGCCAGGAGTCGCGGCCGAGGGCGTCACGGTGGCCGCCGGCCAGGAGCTGGGCACCGCCGGTGACACCGGCACGAGCGACGGCAACTACCACCTGCACTTCGAGTTGCACCCCGGCGGCGGGGCGGCCATCGACCCCGTCCCGTCACTCGAGGCAATCGGCGGCTGCCCCACCACCGGAGGCGGCGGCCCGTCCATCCCGCCGCCTCCCACCACGACGCCGATCGCGGTGGGCAGCGACGTGGCCGGATTCGTGGCCATGACGCCGGCCCGCCAGGTCGACACGCGCGCCGGATCGGGGCGGGTGGGCGCCGGCGGCGTCGTGCGCGTCCCCCTCGCCGGTGTGGTGCCCGACAGCGCCTCG
>JBIOZN010000265.1:0-9897 GCA_044871175.1 Acidimicrobiales bacterium
GGTCCCGTGGACGTGATGGGCCGAGGCCCGGGTCGACCCGTCGAGGGCGTGCTCGTCACCGATGCCGAGCGGCACCGCGCAGCCGAGCAGGCCGAGCACGGCGGCGGTGTTGGCGAGAACGTCGGCCAGCGTGGCGTTCCCGGCGCTGCCCACGACGGCGGCGATGTCGAGGTCAGGGTGGGCGTGGGCGACGCCGAGGGCGAGGGCGTCGTCCACGCCGGTGTCGCAGCTGATGGCCCAGCGGGTTGACATCGTCGTGTCCTCTCCGTAGCTTTCCGTCCACCCCGTGACACGGATGGTCACGGTGCGACGACGAAAGGATTGCTGATGTCGAACCGCGTGCTCTCCACCGACCTGGCCGGCCAGTCGGCCAAGTCGATCGTGACGATGACGGCGGATGGCGGCTCGCTGATGGAGCAACTGAAGGCCGTGAAGAACCTAGGCCAGACCCTGTCCGACCCCAACGTGTGGGACGGCACCGAGGCCACCACCTACCGCAACCAGACCTGGCCGGCCGTCGGCAAGGCGCTCGAGCAGGCCGTGCTGCAGCTGGGGATCCTCGGCGGCAGCGTGAAGTCCATCAACGCCAACATCCGGGTCGCCGGCGGCGACGCCGCCGTGAACTGAACGCCCGACTTGCCCGCCAGGGTGCTCCGGAGGCTCTCTGGCGGGCGACTTCACAGCTTTTCGACAGCACTCGGACCGAGGGCAATACTGGCGGCGTGTCCGTACCGGCGGCATCGTTCACGTTCTCCGGGACGTGAGCACGACGGTTGCCCGCCCCCGCAGTCTCGGCGAGGCCCTCGGCGCCCTCGAGGTGATGAGCGACGCGCAGCTCCTGGCCGGAGGCACCGACTTCGCCGTCGAGGTCAACTTCGGCCACCGCCGCCCCGGGTCCGTCGTGTGCTTGCGCCGTGTGCCGGAGCTGGCGGGCTACGAGCGGGCCGATGGCGAGGTGGTCCTGCGCGCCGGGCTCACCTACACCCAGATGGAGCACGACCTGCGGGACGAGCTGCCGGCACTGGCGGCGGCCGCCCGCACGGTCGGCTCGCCCCAGATCCGCAACGCGGGAACGCTCGGCGGCAATCTCGGCACGGCCAGCCCGGCCGGCGACACCCTGCCCTTCCTGGCCGCCATGGACGCCCGGGTGGTGCTGGCCAACGGCGACGGCGGGCGCACGCTCCCGCTCGAGGAGTTCGTGGTGGGGGTGAAGCGCACGGCGCTGCAACCCGGCGAGGTGATCCGGGAGGTGCGCGTGCCGCGCGTCCAGGGGCCGCAGCAGTTTCTGAAGGTGGGCACGCGCAACGCCATGGTGATCTCGATCGCGTGCCTGGCGCTCGTGGTCGACGTCGAGCGCCGGGCGGTGCGCTGCGGGCTCGGGTCGGTCGCCCCCGTGCCCGTCCGGGCCCGAGAAGCCGAGGATTTCATCGCCGGCGAAATCGACTGGGGGTCGCTGCGCGCCGCGCCCGCCGCCGTGGCCCGTTTCGGTGAGCTGGTGGCGGCGGCGGCGCGCCCGATCACCGACCACCGCAGCACGGCCGAATACCGCCGGCATGCCGTGCGGGTGATCGCCACCCGCGCCCTGGCCCGGAGCCTGCAGGCGTGAGCGAGCACCCTGACTCCGAAGCCCCAGAGAAGAGCGATGCCCTCCTCGACCCCGCCGTCTCCGACGTGCGCGGGCGCCGTGACGCCCCGGGTCCGGGCGAGGGGCCCCCGGCCGACGAGCCCACCGAGGCCTATCAACTGGGGGTGAACGGTCGCCCGCTCGCCGTCGACGGTGCCTGGATCGGCGAGAGCCTGCTGTACGTGCTGCGCGAGCGGCTGGGGCTGCCGGGGGCGAAGAACGCCTGCGAGCAAGGCGAGTGCGGGTCGTGCTCCGTTCTGCTCGACGGCGTGCTCGTGTGCTCCTGCTGCGTACTGGCGGTCGACGCCGTGGGCAGCGACATCCGCACCATCGAGGGGCTGGCCCCCGAAGGCCAGCTCACCGATGTGCAACGGGCCTTCGTCGAGGAGGGCGCCGTGCAGTGCGGCTTCTGTACACCCGGGTTGGTGCTCGCCGTCCACGACCTGCTCGCTCGCTCGCCGGAGGCATCCGACTTGGACGTGCGGGAGGCCATCTCCGGCAACCTGTGCCGCTGCACCGGTTATGGCCGCATCTTCGCCGCCATCCGCCACGTCCAACGGGAGCGGTCGCATGCCCGCCTCTAGCCTGCCCTCTCGTTTCGCCCGCACGCGCGGGACGAGCGAGCTCGGCGAGAGCCTCCTGCGCCCCGACGGCACCCCCAAGGCCCGGGGCGAGTTCGCCTTCTCCTCCGACCTCTCGATGGACGGGATGCTGTGGGGCCGCACGCTGCGCAGCCCCCACGCGTCGGCCCGCATCGAGTCGATCGACGTCACCCCCGCGCTGGCGATGCCGGGTGTGCGCGCCGTCATCGCCGCCGAGGACGTGCCGGGGGCGCCGAACTTCGGGCTCGAGCATCGCGACCAGCCGGTGTTCGCGCCCGATGTCGTGCGCTACCACGGCGAACCCGTGGCCGCGGTCGCCGCCGACCATCCCGACATCGCCCGTCGGGCCTGTGCCGCCATCGAGGTGCGCTACACACCCACGCCGCCCCTCGTCGACGCCGAGGCGGCCCTCACCGCACCTCCCATCCATCCCGACGGCAACGTCATCCGGCGCCTGCAGGTGCGCCACGGCGACCCCGACGCCGCCGGCGAGCTGATGGTGGAGGGCACCTACGAGGTCGGGATGCAGGACCAGGCGTTCATGGGCCCGGAGTCGGGCCTGGCCGTGCCCGCCGACGACGGTGGGGTCGAGCTGTACATCGCCACGCAGTGGCTGCACGTGGACCGGGACCAGGTGGCGGCGTGTCTCGGCCTGGCCCCCGAGCAGGTCCACCTCACCCTGGCCGGCGTCGGCGGGGCCTTCGGGGCGCGCGAGGACGTGAGCCTGCAGGTGCACCTCTGCCTGCTGGCCCTGAGAACCGGGCGCCCGGTGAAGATGCTCTATTCCCGGGAGGAATCCTTCTTCGGGCACGTGCACCGGCACCCGGCCCGGCTCTGGTACCGCCATCACGCCACCCGCGACGGCCAGCTGGTCAAGGTCGAGGCGCGGCTCGTGTTCGACGGCGGCGCCTACGCCTCGTCGAGCGGGGCGGTGATCGCCAACGCCGCGTGCTTCGCCGCCGGCCCCTACCGGGTACCCAACGCCACGATCGATGGCTACGCCGTGCGCACCAACAACCCCCCGTGCGGGGCCATGCGCGGGTTCGGGGCCGTGCAGGTGTGCTTCGCCCACGAGGCGCAGATGGACAAGCTGGCGGCCGCCGCCGGCCTCGACCCCGTCGAGCTCCGCCTCCGCAACGCCCTGGCCCGGGGCGACACGCTGATCACCGGCCAGGTGATCACGGGCACCGCACCCGTGGCCGAGGTGATCCGGGCCACCGCCGAGCTCCCGTTGAGGGAGTGGCCCGACCCCGATCCCCCGATGATGACGCTCCCCGGTGGGTCGGGCATGACGGCGCAGCCCGGCGACGTCCGGCGCGGTGTCGGTTTCGCCGTCGGCTTCAAGAACCTCTGCTTCTCGGAGGGTTTCGACGACTACGCCACCGCCCGGGTGGGCCTCGAGCTGGGAGCGACGGGCGAGCCCGTCGCCACGGTGCACGTGGCCACGGCCGAAGTGGGCCAGGGATTCGTCACGTTGGCCCAGCAGATCGCCCGGGCCGAGTTGGGCGTGCCCGACGTATTGCTGCACCCTGCCGACACCGCGGTGGGGTCGGCCGGATCGACCAGCGCGTCCCGTCAGACCATGATGAGCGGCGGGGCCGTCCAGGCCGCCTGCGGGGGCGTCCGGGAGGCCCTCCTCGAGCGGGTGGCGCGCCAGCATCGCCTGGGCCCCGCCGACCTCGAACTGGCCGACGGCGAGATCGTGTCCAGGAACGAGCAGGTCCGTCTCCCCCTGGCCCACGCGCTGGCCGACGGCCCCGTCGAGGTCACCCGGGAGTACCGCCACCTGCCCACCGAGCCGCTGGACGAGAACGGCCAGGGCCGGGCCCACGTGTCGTTCGCGTTCGCCGCTCACCGCGCCGCCGTGGACGTCGACCCCGAGCTCGGGCTGGTGCGGGTCGTGGAGATCGCCACCGCCCAGGACGTCGGCAAGGCGCTCAACCCGTTGCAGCTCACCGGCCAACTCGAAGGGGGCATCGCCCAGGGGGTGGGGCTGGCGGTGATGGAGGAGATCGTGCTCGACGAGGGGCGGGTCCAGAACCCGTCGTTCACCGACTACCTGATCCCCACCGCCCTCGACGTGCCCGACGTCGCCATCGCCCTCGTCGAGCAGCCCGAGCCGGGCATGCCCTACGGGGCCAAGGGCGCGGGGGAACCGCCCACCATCTCCTCGACGGCGGCCGTGGCCGCCGCCATCCGGCAGGCCACCGGTGTGGCCGTCGACCGGGTGCCCGTGCGACCCCAGGACATCGCCCTGGCGACCGCGACCGCGACCGCGACTACGACGGCGACGGCGACGGCGGCGCCGGGCACCGACGGCGAAGTCCCCGTGGAAGTGCGCCAAGAGCCCGGGCCTGGGCCGGACGGGAAGTCCGCCATGCGCCGGTTCACGCTGAACGGGGTGCCCGTCGAGATCGCCCGCGAGCACCCGCACCTGCTCGCCGCCCTGCGCGAGGAACTCAGTGTGACCTCACCGAAGGACGGCTGCTCGCCTTCGGGTCAGTGCGGGTGCTGCACCGTGCTCGTCGACGGCAAGGCCCAGGCCAGCTGTCTGGTGTCGCTCGACAAGGCCCAGGGCAAGAGCGTCACCACCCTCGAAGCGCTGTCGGCGGAGGAACGGGAGCGTTTCGCCGCCACCTTCGCCGCCTTCGGCGCCTTGCAGTGCGGCTTCTGCACGCCCGGCATCCTCATGCGCACCAAGGCGCTGATCGACAAGAAGGGCGCCGCCCTCACTCGCGACGAGACCGCCCGCCACCTCGGCGCCCACCTGTGCCGCCGCACCGGCTACGTGAAGATCCTCGACGCCGGCGAGGCCCTGGCGGCCGGCACGCCGGTGGAACCCACGCTCCCCCGAGGCGTAGGCAGCCGAGGCGTGAGGTACGAGAGCGCCGAGCTCGCCCTCGGTGACCGGGGCTACGTCGACGACATCATCCTGCCCGGCATGTTGCATGCCGCCCTGCGCCTGGCCGACTACGCCCGCGCCGACGTGGTGCGCATCGACACCGGCCCCGCCCTGGCCGTGCCCGGCGTCGTGGCCGTCTACACGGGTGCCGACGTGCCCGGGGAGCTGCGGGTCGGGCTGATCCATACCGACTGGCCGGTGTTCATCCCCGAGGGGGGCCGGACGTCGTACCTGGGCGACGTCCTCGCCATCGTGGTGGCCGCCGACCGCGAGACGGCCCGGCGGGCCAGCCGGCTGATCGACGTGGAGTACCGGGTGCGCCGGCCGCTGGTCGACGCCGTGGCCGCCGTCCACGACGCCGAGGACGCGGTGTGGGGACTGCACGGCAACGTGCTGTCACGCTCGACCTACGCCCGTGGCGACGTCGACGAGGCCCTCGAATCGTGCGCCCACGTGGTGCGGGAGGTGTTCCACACCCAGCGGGTCGAGCACGCCTTCCTCGAACCCGAGTCCACCGTCGCCGCCCCCCAGCCCGACGGCCTGCTCAAGGTGTGGTCCGGGGGGCAGGGCGTGTGGGACGACCGCAACCAGATCGCCGCGGTGCTCGGCGTGCCCAAGGAGCAGATCCTCGTCGAGCTGGTGTCGAACGGGGGTGCCTTCGGCGGCAAAGAGGACATGTCCAACCAGGCGCAGACCGCGCTGGCCGCATTCCTGCTCGACCGGCCCGTCAAGTGCACGCTGTCGCGGGAGCAGTCGCTGCTCGTGCACGCCAAGCGCCACCCGATCCGGGTCGACACCATTGTCGGGTGCGACGCCGACGGGCGCCTGGTCGCCCAGCGCGCCCGCATGATCGGCGACTCGGGCCCCTACGCGTCGGTGGGCATGAAGGTGCTCGAGCGGGCCGCCGGCCATGCGTCGGGCCCCTACGTCGTCCCCAACATCGACGTCGAGGCGCTCGCCGTGCGCACCAACAACCCGGTGTGCGGTGCCTTCCGCGGATTCGGGGCCAATCAGGCCCAGTTCGCCATGGAAGGCGCCATCGACCGCCTCGCCGAGATGGTGGGCATCAGCGGGTGGGAGATGCGGGCCCGGAACGTGATCGACCCGGGCGCGGTGTGGGGTCCCGGGCAGATCATGGACGAGGGCTGTCGGGGGGCGCGCGCCTGCCTCGACGCGGTGAAGCCGCACTACGACGCGGCGCGGGACGCGGGCAAGGCGGTGGGCCTGGGCCTGGGCCTCAAGAACTCCGGGCTCGGTAACGGCTTCAAGGAGATCATCCGGGCGGCCGTGCGCTTCGAGCACGACGGCACCGTGGAGGTGCGGCACTGCTGGACCGAGATGGGCCAGGGCATCCACACCGTCGCCCTGCAGGTCGCGGTGGAAGAGCTGGGGGTCGACCCGACCAAGGTGCGGGTCGTCGTCGACACGACGCGGGAGCTGGGAGCCGGCCAGACCACGGGTTCACGGGGCACGCTCATGGGGGCGGGGGCCGTCGCCGACGCCTGCCGGCGGGCCATCGCCGACGGTCGCCGGACGGGCGTCGACTATGTGGGTGAGTTCCGGGTCGACTGGACCAACTCGATCGACGAGGGTCTCGACCACCCGGTCATCCATTCCGCCTTCGGCTACGCCGCCCAGGTGGTGATCATGGACCGCGACAGCGGGGTCATCGAACGGGTCGTGGCCGCCCACGATGTCGGCCGGGCCGTGAACCCCACGCTGTGCGAGGGCCAGATCGAAGGGGCCGTGCACATGGGCCTGGGCTACGCGCTGTCCGAGGACTTCCCCACCGACGGCGAGGGCCGCCCCACCCATATGACCCTGCGCAGCCTCGGCATCCTGCGGGCCAAGGACGTGCCCGCCATCGACACGATCCTCGTCGAAGTGCCTCAGCCCAACAGCCCCTACGGGATCAAGGGGGTGGGCGAGATCGGCCTGGTGCCCACGTCGGGCGCGGTGGCGGCGGCGCTGCACGAGCTCGACGGCCGGTGGCGCACCCAGCTTCCGCTGCGCCGGGAAGCGGCCGTCGGCGAGTCCACCCCCTGAGGCGCGAACAGGAGTGACCATGCTCGTCTCGGATGTCATGCGCAGCCAGGTGTTCTCGGTCGGTCCCGACAGCACCGTGTTCGAGGTCGCCAAGGTCATCATGGCCCGCAACGTCCAGAACGTGGTGGTGCAGGAGAACGGCCGGCTGGTGGGCATCGTCGGCTGGAGCGACCTCCTCAGCGCCGTGCTGCCCGGCACCGACATCCTCATGCAGGCCGAGCAGGTGCCCGACTTCGGCGCCCTGGTGGCCATGGCCAAGGAGCACAGCCACGTCGAGGTGCGCAAGGTGATGCACCCCGTCGTCTCCGTCACGACCCCGGACACATCGGCCTCCCGGGCCCTGGTGCTCATGCTGGCCAGCCACGTGCCCTTCCTGCCGGTGGTCGACGCCTCGCGCAAGTTCGTGGGCATGCTCACGCTGCGGGAGCTGCTCAACGCCTTCTTCTTCCCCGACACGCCCCGCGCCGCCGGGCACAGCTGAGGCCGTTCAGCTAACGGCCGACGGCCGATTGATGTCGGAGACGTCGATCTGGACGTCCTCGCAGCGCTCCACGAGCGCGTCGACGCCCTTCCCCCGGCCGAACGCCTGCTCGTCGTCGTCCACCGGCACGGCCTGCAGGAACTCCACCACCTTGTCGGGCTCGACGATCCCCCGCTTTGACCCTGCGGCGGGCGATCACCCGACGCCGGTTCCTGCCGCAGTCACCCCAACTCTCGGCGCGAAGTCCGCCATATATGGCGGGAATCGCGCCGAGACGTCTCCAGCCGGCCTGGGCGCCTCGGTGGCTTGCCTCGGCAAGAATACAGGGGTGACCGCGCCGCTTTCGGCCTCGCACTGGGTCCCTGACGACAGCGGACCGCCGCTGCTCGAGGGCATCACCGTCGGCACCCGGTTGCGGGAGGTCGCCGCGGCCGTGCCCGACCGGGTCGCCCTCATCGAGGGTCTGGCCGATCCCGGCGGGCGGCGCTGGAGCTACGCCGAACTGCTGCGCGACGCCGAGCGCTGCGCCCGAGCCCTGCTGCAGCGGTTCCAGCCGGGCGAGCGCGTCGGCGTGTGGGCGCACAACCTGCCCGAGTGGGTGGTGTTCGAGTACGGCGCCGCCCTCGCGGGGATCACCCTCGTCACCGTCAACCCCAGCCTGCAGCCGGCCGAGGTCGCCTACGTGCTCGGGCAGTCCCGGTCGGCGGGCGTGTTCGTCGTGCCAGAGGTGCGGGGCAACCCATTGGCCGCCCACCTCGACGCGATCCGTGGCGAGCTCCCCGGGTTGCGCGAGGTGCTCCGTCTCGACCACCTCGTCGAGATGCTGGACGGCGCCCCGGACGACGGCACCGTCGCCCTGCCGGAGGTGGGCACCGACGATCCCGCGCAAGTCCAGTACACGAGCGGCACCACCGGGTTCCCGAAGGGCGCCGTGCTGCGCCATGGCAGCGTCGTCAACAACGCCATGCTGTGGGTCGACCGGGTGGCCATCCCCGAAGGCGTCGTGTGGCTGACGCCGATGCCCCTGTTCCATACCGGGGGCTGCGTGATGGGTGTCCTCGGTGCGCTCGACCGTCGCGCCACGCTCGTGCTGATGCGGATGTTCGAGCCCGGGCTGTTCCTCGAGCTGATCGAGCGGGAGCGGCCGTGGTTCGCCGCCGCGGTGCCGACGATGCTGATCGCCGCGATGGATCACCCCGACGCCGCCACCCGAGACCTGTCGTCGTGGAAGGCGACCGTCTCCGGCGGCGCCCAGGTGCCCGAGGCACTGGTGAAGCGCATCGAGACCACGCTCGGCGTCGACTTCACGATCGTCTACGGGCAGACAGAGTGCTCGCCCGTGCTCACCAACACCCGGCCGACCGACAGCGCCGCGGACAAGGGCCTCACCGTCGGCCCGCCGCTCCCCCGCACCGAGGTGCGCATCGTCGACCCGGTGAGCCAAGAGACCGTGGCCCTCGGGACCTCCGGCGAGTTGTGGGCTCGGGGCTACTTCACGATGCTCGGCTACTTCGACAAGCCGGAGGAGACGGCCGAGACGCTGCTCTCCAACGGCTGGCTACGCACCGGGGATCTGGCGACGATGGACGAGCGTGGCTACTGCCGCATCGTCGGGCGGCTCAAGGACATGATCATCCGGGGCGGCGAGAACCTCTTCCCCGCCGAGATCGAGGAGGTGCTCTACCGTCACCCCGGGGTCGCCGAAGTCGCCGTCGTCGGCCTTCCCGACGAGAAGTGGGGCGAGATCGTCGCCGCGTTCGTCCGCCCGGCCGATCCCGCCGCGCCGCCGACCGTCGCCGAGCTTCGCGCCCACCTGCGCGCCCAGCTCTCGCCGCAGAAGACGCCGAGTCGGTGGTACAGGGTCGACGGGTTTCCGCTCACCGGGTCGGGTAAGATCCAGAAGTTCGCCATCCGCGAGGCGTGGGAGAAGGGCGACTACGCCACCCAGGAGTTGTGAGCGAGCTGCTCAGGTGCCGAGCCCGTCCTTGCCCGGGACCGGCGCGTGCGCGCACGCCTGGCAGGCTGGTCGGCGTGCGCCAACCCCCGGTGGACCACATCGAGCGAACCCGGACGCTTTACGCCTCGCTCGGCTACACCCCGTATCGCTGGGTAGCCAATGATGACGACGTGCCGCTCGTGCCGCTGCGCAAGCGGCTCGCCGAGTGCCGGGTGGCGCTGCTCGCGGGCCCGGACCCGGCCGCCGCCCCGGCGGCGGTGGCGCTTGTGCAACCCATCGACCTCG
>JBIOZN010000266.1:0-3952 GCA_044871175.1 Acidimicrobiales bacterium
CAGGCCCTCCTGGCGGCCGGGATCCCGTTCACGGTGACGCCCGGCGTCACCGCGGCCGTGGCCGCACCGGCGGCCGCCGGCGTGCCCGTCACCCACCGGGGCCTGGCGGCGGCCGTCACCGTCGTCACCGGGCACCGGCGCGTCGGCGACGAGGCCGCCACCGACTGGGAGGCCCTGGCGCGCGTGGGTGGCACCATCGTCGTGCTCATGGGCGTGGCCGAACGCGGGCGCATCGCCGCCCGGCTCGAGGCCGGCGGGCTGGCGCCCGACACGCCCGTCGCCGCCGTTACGTGGGCCACGCGCCCCGATCAGCGGGTGGTGCGCACCACTCTGGCCGCGCTGGCCACCACCCCGGTGGAGGCACCGGCCACCATCGTGATCGGGCCCGTCGCCGCCCTCGACCTGGCCGGCCTCACCGCCTGGACAGCCGCCGCCGCCCACGACTGAAGCCCGCCTCGCGCCGCTGATGGGCCGAATGTCCCTGGTGCGTCGAGCCGCGCCGGGAGACGAGGGGAGGGTCGCCCCCGGTGCGGGGCCGGTCGGCGCGTCGCCGAAGCCACGGGCGAACGCGAGTCGCCCGGGGCGCGACGCCGAGATGCAGCCAGTCCCTCAGCGGGCGCAGGCCGCCCAGCAGCCGCGGCCGCCGAGGTGCAGATTCCTGCCCGAGGCAGCCGGATGCACCGCCGAGGTGCAGATTCCTGCCCGAGGCAGCCGGATACACCGCCGAGGTGCAGATCCCTGCCCGAGGCAGCCGGATACACCGCCGAGGTGCAGATTCCTGACTGAAGCCGACGAGATGCCCGCCGCCGCCCGCACCCGCCCCGCCCCGCCGGCCCCCGACCGGCCCGCGCCCGGCGAGTGCTCCTGCCGATGAGGCGGGAGGGAGAGGCGGTGGCGTTGGGCACGTGACGCCGCGGCTGCGGCGCCCTTCGCGAAACTGCGACCGTGGCCCGCGGTCGGCGTCTTCGATGGCTCGCGCCCCTCGTGGGGATGGCGGTGTTCGTGCTGTCGCTGGCGCTGGTGTGGACGGTCGACACCGCCCGCACCCGGGGCAAGGTGCAGCGCAACGTGACCCTCGCAGGCGCCGACGTGAGCGGGCTCACCACGGCGGAGCTGCAGGCCCAGGTGAACGACCTGGCCGTGCGCTTCGCAGCCACGCCCGTGCAGGTGACGGCCACGTCGCCCGACGGATCCGAGACGCGCCGGCTCGACGTCACCGCCGCCGCCGCCGGCCTCGTGGTCGACCAGGCCGCGACCGTCACCCAGACCCTGTCGGCCAATCGCGACGACGGGGTCCCCTTCGTCTCCTGGCTGCGCTCGTTCGGGGGCCGGGCCGAGATCACCCCGGTGGTCCGCCTGGTCGAGCCCAAGGCCGAGGAGACGGCCAGCGGGTTCGCGGCCGCCAGCCACGCCGACGTCGTCGAGCCGGTCATCCAGCGCACCGACAGCGGGCTGGCGGCCGTGCCCGGTGCCGTCGGGGTCGACCTCGACCCGGCCGCCGTCATCGACGCACTGCGGCCCGTCGGCTACACCACCGCTCCCGTCGCCGTGCAGGTGCCCCTGAAGCAGACGCCGCCCACCCACGACGTGGCCACCCTGCAGAGCTACGTGGACGAGGTGAACCAGCTCACCTCGGCACCGTTGACCCTCACCGCCGGATCGGCCAGCGTCGACGTGGGCCCCGAGACGCTGCGGTCGTGGGTGCGGGTCCCCGATCCGGGCCAGCTCGAGCTGCAACTCGACGACACGGCCGTGAGCCAGCAGGTCGCCGAGCTGCTGGCAGCGGCCAACACCGACCCCGTGGACGCCACCGTCGCGCTGCAGGGCGACCCCCTCCAGCCGGTGATCTCGGGGGGCGCCGAGGGCAGCGCGTGCTGCGCGCCCGAGGCGCCCGGGGTCATCCTGCAGGCCCTGCAGGCGCGGGGATCGGCCAAGAGCGGGCCGGTCACGCTGCCCATGGTGGTGACGCCGCCGGCGGTCACCCGCGAGGCGATCGAGGCGCTCGGCATCATCGAGCCCGTGGCCACCTTCACCACCCGCCACGCCTGCTGTGAGGCACGCGTGGACAACATCCACCGCATGGCCGACCTGATGCAGGGCTACATCATCAAGCCCGGCGAGATGCTGTCGATCAACCAGTTCATCGGGCCGCGCACGGCCGACAAGGGCTTCGTGCCGGCGCCCGCCATCGTCGAGGGCTCGCTGGGCAAGGAGATCGGCGGGGGCATCAGCCAGTACATGACCACGCTGTTCAACGCCTCCTGGTTCGCCGGGCTCAACTTCGGCGAGTACTCGAGCCACTCGATCTACATCAGCCGTTACCCGTACGGGCGCGAGGCCACGGTGAACTACCCGCACCCCGACTTCCAGGTCGTCAACAAGCTGCCCTACGGCGTGCTGATCCAGAACAGCTACGACGCCACCTCGGTGACGGTCACCATCTGGTCGACCAAGATGTTCGCCAGCGTCGAGCAGACCGGGCAGGAGAAGTTCCCCGTCGAGCAGGCGTGCACGGGCGTGCGCACCTTCCGCACCAAGACCTACCTCGACGGCCACCAGGAGGTGGGCGCCACCACGGCGACGTACCGCAACACCGAGGGCATCGACTGCGACGGCAGCCCCGGCGGTGACGAGTAGGCGAGGGCGGGACGTGGCCGGCGGCCGTGGCTTCGGCCCCGCCCTCCGGCCTGGCTCCCGGCGAACCTGGTTTGGCGCACCTTCGTCACTTCGTGTCGTCTGACGACTCGAACTGACGAAAGTCGGCGGTTCCTGCGACGACGGTCGCAGTGTCGGGCGCCGAGGCGCCCGGCCCGGGCGACCCGGCGTCGAGCGGTGCCGGCGGCGCGTCCCGGGCCCGCTGGTGGCCGCCGAGGAGGTCGGCGTACACGAGCTCGCGCATCCCGGGGGGCGCCACGAAGGCGGCGGCGTGCCCGCCATCGGGTGAGAAGCGGTGCTCCACCACGCCGACGCGCCGCAGGGCGCCGTCGCCGTGGTCGCGGCCCACGAACGACGTGGCCGGCGCCCACACCGCCGTGGCGTCCCGGGGCCATGGCAGGCATGACGTGGCGAAGCGGTGCAGATGCCCCGACGCCACCACCCGTACCGGTGCGTCGGCGACGACGGCGGCCAGGGCGGTTCGCTGGGCCAGGGTGAGGCAGCCCCACGACGGGTCCTCGGCGCCGGGGTCACCGAGATGGAGGGGCTTGTGCAGGAACACAGCGACGTGCTCGGCCCCGGCGAGCTGCTGGCGGGTCCAGTCGGCCTGCTCGGCCTCGGCCGCCCAGCCGGTGGCCAGCACGAACAGGTTCAGGCCGAGCAGCCGCCAGGGGCCCAGGTCGACCCGGAAGCGGTCGGAGCCCCACCACTCGGCCCACGCCGCCAGGCGCGCCGGTGTCACCAGCTCGTCGCCGCCCACCTCGCCCACGTCGTGGTTGCCGGGAAGCGCCACCCAGGGCGCGGGCAGGCGGTCGGCCTGGCGACGCGCGTGCACGCGGTCGTCGAGGTCGTCGGGGTCGTCCAGGACGGCGTCGCCGGTGTGGACGACGAGGTCGGGCGGGTCGGCCGCCAGCCAGGCGACGACGGCGTCGAAGTTGGGCTGGGCCCAGGCGTGGCGCGGCGACAGGTGCGTGTCGGACACCTGCACCACCCGGTGAACGCTCACCGCGGGCGACGGTACTCATTGGGTTTGCACCCTCGGCGGGCACATACGCCGTCCAGGGTGCAAACCGGATCAGACGTCGCCGGGGACGGCGCAGGAGGGCATGTGGTTGCCCTCGGCCAAGGCGTCCATCGACTCGGTGATGGGCGTGCCGCTCGAGTCGGCCGCGACCTGGAAGGGGTCGTCGAGGCCCGCCCGCCAGCGGTCGCCCTGGGCCCGCCGGTCGGCGGCGTAGGTGTCCCAGTCGGCCAGCCACCGCTCGACCAGCGTCACTCCTTTGGTGTTGTCCGGCGG
>JBIOZN010000267.1:0-5789 GCA_044871175.1 Acidimicrobiales bacterium
CGGCGACCGCGCCCGCCCGGGCACCCACGCGCCGCCCCGCCGCCCACGCCAGGGGCAGGGCCGCCACCGCCGCCACTCCGGACAGGGCCCGCACCGCCCCGTCGCCGTCGCCCACGATCGCCATCCAGCCGTGCAGCAGCCAGTAGTAGAGCGGGGGATGGCCGTCGTGGCGCAGGGCGTCGGGGATGTCGGCCACCGGCAGATGGGCGATGTTGACGGTCAACGCCTCGTCGAGCCACAGGGCCGAGCGGGAGACGAAACGCAGCCCGACGCCCACGGCGACGGCGAGGCCGACCAGCGCGACGCCGAGGACGGAGCGTCGGCGTCGAGGCGGGGAGGGAGCCGGTGCCCGGACGTCGTCGAACGCGGGAGCGGTGACGGGCACGGCGGCCCAACCTAGCCCTGGGCGGAAGCGGGCTCAGGGAGCCCCCCGGCGTCCGGGAGCCCTCCGGGGTCGGGGAGGCGGCGGCGCCGGCCGCCGACGGCGATGCCCGAGACGGCGATGGCGGCGAGCACGATGAGCGCGGGTTCGGCCAGCACCCGGAAGCGCTGGTTGCCGTAGGCGAGCAGGGCGGTGACGACCGCCAGGGCCACGGGCGCGACCAGCGGCCAGGCCCGCGACCACGACGAGCCCAGCCGCACCGCGCCGACGACGGCGAGGACCGCCACGGCGACGTAGCCGAACCACCCGGCCCACACCCAGCGGTAGGGCCGCCCGTCCAGGCTCTCGTAGTAGTTCTGGGCGCGCACGTCCCACGCGCCGAACGTGCGCAGCAGCCGCACCGACAGCACGACCGGCAGCCGGTCGACGTGGTGGCGGGCATAGCGCAGGCCGTCGGCGCGGAGGCGGGCGGCCACGGGCGCCTCGCCGTCGCGGTAGTCGGGCCGGGGGATGCAGTCGAGGCGCCACTGGCCCAGGGCGGGACCGGCGTAGGTGGCCGGGCAGTTGGCCCCCGCCAGCAGGCTGCCGCTGTTGGTGCTGAGGGGGACCACGGCGTCGAGGCGGACGGCGTTGCGGACCGTCCAGGACCCCACCAGCACGAGCGGGGGCACCAGCACGAGGGCCAGCCGGGAAGCCAGGCGGCGAGGCGAGCGGGCCACGAGGGCCAGGGGCAGCAGGAGCCCGGGCACCAGCAGCACGGTCTCGCTGCGGGTGAGGGCGGCGAGGCCCACGGCGCCGCCGGCCGCGGCCATGACCACGGCGCGCCGATCGCCCCCGAGCACCCGGACGGCGGCGAGCACGGCCAGGGTGACGAGCAGCGTGGCCAGGGTCTCGGCCAGCAGCGACCCGTCGATCACGACGAACTGGGGGTACACGGCGGCGAGGGCGGCGGCCACGATGGCCGCCCGGGCGCCGGCGATCTGGCGACCGATGGCGCCGATGGCGACGACCGTGACGCCCCCGAGGACGGCGCCGACGAGACGCTGGGCGCCGGGGCGGTCGAGTCCGAGGACGTCGGCCAGGGCGAGCACCGCGGGCCACAGCGGGGGGAACTCGGCCGTGGGCACGACCACCCCGGGGTCGGCGAGCTCGCGGGGCCGCACGTAGCCGTGGCCCCCGGCCAGCGCCCGGGCCAGCAGGTGGTAGGTCTCGGCGTCGCCGTGCAGCGGCCCGTGATGGGAGGCGACGACGACGACGTAGGCGAGGCGCACAACCACGGCGGCGGCGCCGATGGCCAGCAGGGCCACGGTCGTGCGGCGGTCGTCGGCCGTGCCCCGGGCCTCTGCTTTTACGCCCCCGTCGGCTGGGGCGGCCGCGTCCCTCACCCGTCGCCGCCCGCGTCTCGGCGGACCAGGAACTCTCGGCGCGAGTCCCGCCATATGTGGCGGAATTCGCGCCGACACATCGGCGGCGGAGGGCGCAAGGCGGGCAGGATGGCAGGGAGGGCGGCGGTCACGGCCCCGCGGCGGCCAGGATGGCGGGGCCCCACCAGTCGGCCAGCCAGCGGGAACCCTCCGCCGTGAAATGCACGCCGTCGGGGCGCAGAGACGGATCGGCGAGGGGAGCACCGGGCTGCGCCGCCAACCAGCCGGCCAGGTCGACCAGCCCGACGCCCGGGCGCTGGGCGACGGTGGCGGCGATGAGCTCGTTCAGCCGGGCGATGCGCGCGGGATCGTCGATGGCCTCGTCGGCGTCGGCCCAGTTCACGTCGACCGGCGCCGCCGTGACCCACACGACCCGCACCCCCTGGCCGAGCAGCACGTCGGTGGCCGCCAGCAGGTCGGCGGCGAGGGCCTCGTCGTACTGCGGGTCCCCCGGCGCCCGCCACGTGCCGTCGCCGGGCAGCTGGTGGTCACTCACGTCCCATGTGCCCGTCATCACGACGGCGATGTCGGCCGGGTTGGCGGCGAGGACCTTGGGCCAGCGGGTGTCCCAGTCCCGGCACCCCGCCGGGATCGTGACGACCTGTGCACCGAAGCGCACCCGGCCCCCGCGCCGCAGGCCGCAGCCGGCGATGGTGCCGGCGTCGGAGGTGAAGGCGCGCCCCGTCTCGGTGCCCCAGGCCATGAGCCCGGCGGCGTCGACCTTGGCCGTGGAGTCCCCGAACACCATGATGCGGGCCGGTGGCGGCGGTTCGGTGGCCGGCGGCGACGTCGCCGGCGCGGCGGTGTCGGGAGCCGCACTGCTCGCGCTGCGGGGAACGGTGACGGCCGCCGCGCTGGTGGCGACCGGCGCCCCCGTCGTGACCGTGGTAGCGGGCAAGGGCGGCAAGGTCACGGCGGGACGCTCGGCGGCGGCAGCCACCTCGGCCGGGTCGGGCCCCGCCCCCGCCCCCACGGCCAGGGCGCCCACGACGACCGCGGCCGCGCCGCCCAGGGCCACCAGTGGCGCCGACCGGCGCACCAACGCCCGCCGCCGCCGGATCGGCTGTTCGAGCAGCACGTACGACGCGATCGCCACCGCCAGGGTCACGGCCACCCGCAGGGCGAACAGCGCCCAACCGGTGCGCCCCGTGCGCGCCGGCGTGAGCACCAGATCGATCGGCCAGTGGTACAGGTACACCCCGTAGGAGATGGCGCCCAGCGCCACCAGCGGCCGCACCGCCAGCAGCCGGCGCAGCGGCCCGGGCACCAGCGCACCGGCCACCAGTGCCACCGACACGAGGCTGAAGGCGGCCAGCCCCCCCTGGTACAGCCAGGCGTCGCGCTGGTCGACGGTGACGAACAGCGCCACCACCACGCCCAGCGCCACCACCCCCGCCCCGCCGACGGCCCGGGCCACCGGCCCGTCCGTCGGCAGAGGGCGCCGCACCAGCACGACCGCCAGGACGCAGCCTGACAGCAGCTCGGCGGCCCGGGTGAAGGTGGCGTAGTAGACGAGGTCGGCGTTGTCGGTGCCGATGGCGACGCTGGCCACCACCGCACCGGCGCCCAGGCCGCCCAGCACCCAGCCGAGGGTCACCACGCTTGCCCGCCGCCGTACCAGCAGCCACCACACCAGCGGGGGGAACAGCAGGTAGAACTGCTCCTCGATGGCCAGCGACCAGAAGTGGGCCAGGGGCGAGGGCACCGCGAAGAGGTCGCCGTAGGAGTCACCGCGGGCGTAGAAGTGCCAGTTGGCCACGTCGAGCACGGCCGCCAGCACGTCGCCCGGCAACCGTGCACGCGTGGCGGTGAGCACCGTGGCCGACAGCACGATCACGCCGGCGATGCACGCCAGCGACGCGGGCAGCAGGCGGCGCACCCGTCGCCCCCAGAAGCGCCGCAGGGACAGGCCCCCGGTCGTGTGCCGCTCGACGACCACGAGAGAGGTGATCAGGTAGCCCGACAGCGTGAAGAACACCGACACGCCGAGGAACCCGCCCCTCGCCCATCCCCACCCGCCGTGGAACGCCACGACGGCGGCCACGGCGACGCCGCGGATCCCGTCGAGGGCGGGCTGATAGGTGAGCCGGGGGGCGCGCGAGGGCGAGAGGCGCTCGGGCGCGCCGATCACGGCACGTACCACCCCGTGAGGTCGAACAGCACGTAGGCGGGGGCGTACGAGGTGACACAGGCGCGGCGGTCGGCGCCCAGGCCGATCACGGCGGCGTTCGGGGTGATCACCCCGGGCAGGACGTTCAGCGTCGACGTCCCGGGGCGCCCGATGGCGCACGGCCAGGTGGTGACGAATCCGGGCTCGAGGGCCCCTGCGGCCGTGACCGTGCCGACGACGGCGGCAGCGTCGGCCGGTACGCCGGGGACGGCACCGGCGGCGACATCCACCGGGACGAGCTCGTTGGCCGCGCCCGCCCAGCCCCCGGTGCCGTCGCGGGTGTCGAGCAGCCGCGCCGGCACGCCCGCCTGGTAGCGGTAGCCGGTGGACCCGAACGTGCCGAGCAGGTCGACGATGACGTGGGTGGTGGTGTAGGTGCGCAGGCACAGCTCACCCGTGGCCGACAGCTTCACCAGGGCGAGGTTGGCGATGGCGCCACCAGTGGTGTGGTTGAGGTTCGACACCTCGGGCACGCCGCTGCCGCACGGAAAGGCGGTGACGTAGCCGTCGCCGCCCGCCTCGGTGGCGGTGACGTTGACGACCGCCGCCGCCGGCACCTCGGCGCCCGGACCCGAGATGGTGACGCGGAAGGTCGCTCCGGGCGCCGGTGCGACGCGGCCGTCGGTGCGGCTGTCGAGGACGCGCTGCGGTGCGGTGGGTTGGAACCGGGCGCCGCTGGGGGTGAACGCCCCGAAGACGTCGACCACCAGATCGGTGGCGGTCATCGTGTAGACGCAGAACGACGAGCCCGCCAGGGCCACGACGGACTGGGCGCCGGCGGGGTAGGCGGCCCGGTAGTTGAGGGCCGACGTGCCCGGCTGGGCCCCGCAGTCCCAGGCGGTGAGGTAGCCGGCGCCGTCGGCGCCGTCGACCGTGAGGTTCACGGCCGCCGCCGTGGTGCCGTCGGGCACCCGCCCGGCCACTGACACCACGCGGGTCTCGCCGGCGGCGAGGCGCCCGCCGCCGCGCCCCTGGCGGGTGTCGACCGCCCGCTGGGGCACCAGGGGCACGAACCCGGACGGCGCACCGAGGGCCCCCGTGGCGGGTGTGCCGGGCGGCGCCACCGGCCGCAGCCGGTCGAGGGCGAGGCTGGCGGCCGACAGCTGGAGCGAACGTTGCTTGTACCCGGTGGGCGTGAGGTGGACCTGATCGGGAGCGAGCCACTCGGGATGGCCGGCCACGACCCCCGCCCAGTCGGTCACGTGCAGGTTGGCGTGGGCGGCATCGGCCTCGGCCAAGGCGGTGTTCCACGCCACCGCCCAGCTCGGGTACTGGTGGGTGATGGTGGCCATGAGAACCTCGCTGTCGGGCCCGACCTCGGCCAGCAGCGTCTCGATGAGGGCCCGGGCGGCGTCCACGTTGTCGGTGGTGAAACCGACGTCGTTGTACCCGAGACCGACGACCCAGCGGGTCGGGCTGAAACCTTCGGCCCGCCACTGGCGGATCTTGGCCAGGGCGTGGAAGTCGCGGTCGTCGTCGATGCGCACGCCGACCCCGGTGTGGGCCCGCACCGGGCCCCAGCCCACGGCGTGCAGGTCGTCGAGCAGGTAGGTAGCCGTGCCGAAGGTGACCGAGTCGCCGAGCACGCCCACGGGGCCGAGCGGACCGCGGGCGTCCACCACCATGTCGGCGGCAACCGGGGCGGCCCCGGGCGCCGCATCGGTGGTGGAGCCATCCGTGGCTGCCCCCGGGAGCGGCATCCCGGCCACCGCCAGCACCGTCGCCACCACCCCGACCATCGCCGCCGTCCATCGTTGCCGGCGCCGTTCACCCGTGCTCCCGTCCACCGCCGGACCGTAGCGCCGGCGGCCCG
>JBIOZN010000268.1:0-22954 GCA_044871175.1 Acidimicrobiales bacterium
GCGTGAGCTTCAGACGGTGGTCGGCGCCCTCCTCTCGGTCGCGATGGAAGCTGCGCCACCTGTCGAGGCCGCTGATGCTGCCGGCGTCGATGTCGGCGCACAGCCGCCGCACGAACTCGAGCTCGGCCGCCACCCGGGAGCGGTGGTACTCCTCTTCGATCACGAACAGGCGGGGCAGGCCCTGCTCGGTCAGCGCCGCCAGCTTGGCGTCGAGGCCGGCGACCGCCGCGGCCAGCATCCGGGCCCGCTGGCGGAGCAGGGTCAGGGCGTCGTCGGGCGGCAAGCCCGCCAGCAGCGACAGCGCCGCCTCGAACTGGAGGTACTCCTTCACCGGGGTCCCCACCAGCTCCGACAGCCAGTCACCCATCTCCAGCAGGCCCACGTCGGTGATCTCGTAGACCGTGCGCTCGGGCCGCCGGCCCTCCCGCTGGGTCTCCTTGGCCTGGATCAGCCCGCGGCGCTCCAGCCCTTCGACCACGGTGTAGAGCGACCCGTAGTTGAGGCGGATGCTCTCGTGCTTGGCCCGGCTGCGCAGCGTCTGGGCGACCTCGTACGGGTGCATGGGCCGCTCGGCCACGCACGCCAGCACCGCCAGGGCGAGGGGGTTGCCGCGCCGGCGCTCAGCCACGCCTCGCATGATGCTCCTGACTCGATTACTCGTCAACGGGTATTCGGGATCGAACCGAGCGTTGGGTCACTTTCGCGTCGCATGCGCGCGAAAACTGACCCAACGCTGCCCCGGCGCGGGCACGCCGTCAGGGGCGGTAGCCGCCGAAGGCGACGGGGCCGGGGCGCAAGGTGCGTTGGGCGAGGGCGATCCACTCGCACAGCACCGCCCGGGTGTCGCGCGGGTCGATGATCTCCTCGATGGAGAACGTCTCGGCGGTGCGGTGGGGTGACCGCAGCCGGGTGAGCCGATCGCGAATCTCGGCCAGCAGCGCCTCGGCGTCGTCGGCGTCAGCCAACTCGGCCTTGTAGGCCACCTCGATGCCGCCCTCCAGGGGCAGGGAGCCCCAGTCGCCCGACGGCCACGCCCAGCGGAAGCTGTGGGTGCCGGGGACGCGGTTGGCCGCCCCCGCCACGCCGTAGGCCTTGCGGACGACCACGCAGGCAAAGGGCACCGGCGCCTGCCCGAGCGCCGCCAGGGCGGCCGAGCCGAACCGGATGGTGGCCTCCTGCTCGGCCTGCTTCCCGATCACGAACCCGGGGCAGTCCTCCAGGTGGACGATCGGCAGGTGGAACGTCGAGGCCAGGTCGACCAGGCGGATGACCTTGCGTGCGCTGGCCGCCGTCCAGCCGCCCCCGTACACGTAGGGGTCCTCGGCGAACAGCGCGCACGGGTAGCCGTCGAGCCGGGCCAGCCCACCGATGACCGAGCGCCCCCAGCGCCGGCCGACCTCGAAGAACGAGCCCTGGTCGACCACGGCCTCGATGATCGTGCGCATCTTGTAGACCCGGCGAGGGTCACGGGGGACGGCGGAGATGAGTGCCTCCGTGCGGCGCTGCGGGTCGTCGCCCGTGTCCACCCGGGGGGCCAGCTCGTCGACGCTGGAGGGCAGGTACGACAACAAGCACTGCGCCATGGCGATGGCCTCGGCCTCGCTGTCGGCGGCGTCGTCGACGGCGCCGTTTTCCGTGTGGATGTCGGCGTGGCCCAGCTCCTCCTTGGAGACCTCGCCCAGCGACGCCCACTCCACCAGCGCCGGCCCGGCGATCATCATCTGGGCCGTGGCGCGCACGATGACGGAGTAGTGCGAGGTGGCCACCCGGGCGGCGCCGATCCCCGCCACGGACCCCAGGGCCAGGGCCACCGACGGCGCCACCTGCAGATGCTGCACGACGTAGTGCCAGCCGGGGATCTCGTTCATCTTGACCCGGCCCATCTGCTCGATGACCTTCACCGATCCGCCGCCGCCCATGCCGTCGATCAGGCGCACGTGCGGGAGACGGTGCTCGAGGGCGATGGCCTCGGCGGCGTTGCGCTTCTCGATGATGGACGCGTCGGCCGACCCGCCCCGCACGGTGAAGTCGTCGCCCGACACCACCACCGGCCGCCCGGCGAGGCGAGCCAGACCGAACACGAAGTTGGACGGCGACAGCTGCTTCAGCTCGCCCGCCTCGTCGTACTCGGCCACGCCGGCCGTCTTGCCCAACTCGTGGAAGCTGCCCGGGTCGACGAGGGCCGCGATCCGCTCGCGCACCGTCTGCTTGCCGAAGGCGTGCTGGCGCTCGACCTTGTCGGGGCCGCCGAGGGCGTCGGCAAAGGCCTCCCGCCGGCGCAGTTCGGCGATCTCGGGTTCCCAGGTCACGAGCGGCACGTTTGCACACGGGCGCCGGCGCCGAGCCGCCGCCGACGTGACGCCCCGCGCCGGGCGCCCGGCGCCGGGCGCCGGAGAGGCTGCACCTCTCGGCGTAGCCTCACGGGCATGCACGTGGGGATGTCGGCGATCTTCCAGGCCTTCGGTGGGGACGAGTCGGATCGGGAGGTGTGGCAGGCCGATCTGCGCCTGGCCGACCTGGCCGAGCCGCTCGGGTTCGAGTCGATCTGGAGCGTCGAGCATCACTTCACCGAGTACGCCATGTGCCCGGACGTCCTGCAGTTCCTCACCTACATGGCGGGGCGCACGCGCACGATCCAGCTCGGCTCGATGGTGCTGGTGCTGCCCTGGCACGACCCGCTGCGCGTGGCCGAGCAGATCGCCGTGCTCGACCACATGTCCGACGGCCGGCTCATCCTGGGGCTCGGCCGCGGCACGGGCAAGGTCGAGTTCGACGCCTTCCGCTTCGACATGGCCGACGCCCGCCCGGCGTTCAAGGAACAGGCCGAGGCCGTGCTGGGCGCCCTGGAGACCGGTTTCATGGAGTACGACGGCACCTACGTCCGCCAGCCCCGGGCGGCGCTGCGCCCGGCGCCGTTCAAGTCGTTCCGCGGCCGCACCTACTCGGCCACTGTCTCACCCGAGTCGGCCGAGATCATGGCCCGGTTGGGCACCGGCGTGCTGATCGTCCCCCAGAAGCCGTGGCACCTGGTGGCCGACGAGACCGCCACCTACCGGGCGACCTACCGGGAGGCGATCGGTGAGGAGCCGCCACCGCCCATCGTGGCGGGTTGGACCTACGTCGACGACAACGCCGACCGGGCCGAGGAGCGGGCCCGGCGCTGGCTGAGCGGCTACTGGGACTCGGTCATCGCCCACTACGAGTTCGACCAGCCGCACCTGAAGTCGACGCCCGGCTACGAGTTCCACGGCCTGATGTACGACCGGCTCACCGCGCCCGGGGGCATGCAGAAGATGACCGAGTTCTACATCGGCCTTCAGCCGTGGGGCACGCCCGACCAGGTGGCCGACAAGGTGCAGTCCTTCTGCGACCTCGTCGGTGCCGACAGCTTCATCGGTGTGTTCCGCTACGGCGGCATGCCCGCCGACGAGGCCGAGCGGAACCTGCGGCTGTTCGCCGCCGAGGTCAAGCCGCGGTTGCAGCGCCTGGCCCCCGCCGCCGAGCGCCTGGGGCACCTCACCGAGGCGTGACTGCGCCGTGTCCGGGTTCGTCGGCGTGGCGGACGCGCCGCACCCGCAGGGCGCCGTCGACCCCGGACAGCTCGAGCACCTTGTCGACCGAGGAGCCGTCGGCCACCAGGACGGTGGCCGGCTGGGCGCGCCGCAGGGCCACGGCCACCAGCAGGCTGATGCCGCTGGAGCCCAGGAACGTCACCGGGCGCAGGTCGATGACGAGCTCGCCGTCGGGGGCGACCGTACCGAGTTGGGCCCGCATGGCGTCCACGTTGGACGCGTCGATCTCACCTGCCATCTCGGCCACGACGGCGTCGCCGTCGGGACGGATCACCACTCGACCGATCTCCTCCACCACCACCTCCAGCGCGCCGGGGCTGGTGCCTGCCCGCCGTGGCATCTTCTCCTGCCGCACGGGCCGCAGGCAACGCGTACGCGAGAAACCGTCGAGTGGCTGGAGCGGACCGGATCCGGACGGTAGCGTCGCCCCGCCATGGGTTCGCTCATCAAGAAGCGCCGGAAGCGGATGCGCAAGAAGAAGCACAAGAAGATGCTCAAGCGCACGCGCTTCCAGCGCCGCAACAAGTAGCCGCCCCGCCCCGTCCCGTGCTGGTCCTCGGGTTCCGCCCGGCCTCGGCTGCGCCGGATGCTGGACTGTCGTCAGATCCGGTCGCCTGACGCCCGAAACCGACGAAAGCTGTCGATCTTGGCGGCGCGTGGGGGCGACGAGACGGTCAGGGGCGCTCGGTGCGGGTCACCACCACCCGGGCGTCCGGCAGGGCTTCGCCCAGGTCGGGGCGGGCACCGGCGACGAACCACGTGGCCCCGCTGCCCGCCAGCGTGGGCGCCTCCCCGGCCGCCTCGGCCAGGCGGTCGCGCCAGCGGGCCAGGGCCGGGGCGACGGCCAGGGCGGCCGACTCCAAGTCGTTGGGCCCCGCACTCTGCGGCCCCCCGAGGTCGTCCCACGCGCGGTAGGCGTCGGCGGTGGCCACCGCCAGCGGCGGGATCACCAGGGTGTAGGTCCGCTCCTCCCACGGCAGGGGCTCCACCACCTCGCCGATGCCGCCCACTCGCGCTCGGCCGCCCACGACGCAGAAGGGGACGTCGGCCCCGAGCCCGGCGGCCAACGGGAGGTCACGGCAGCCGGCCCAGGCCAGCACGGCGGCGGCGTCGGCCGACCCGCCGCCCAGGCCGCCGCCGGCCGGGATGTGCTTGGTGACGTGGACGGAGGCGCGCCGCCCGACGGCGTGCAGCGCCCGGCGCACCAGGTTGGTGTCGTCGGTGGGCACGCCCGCGGCGGCGGGGCCGTCGACCGTGAGCCCGTCGCCGCCGTCGTCGATCGTGAGCACGTCGGCCAGGTCGAGCGTCACCATCTCGGCCTCGAGCAGGTGGTAGCCGTCGGGCCGCCGCCCGACGATGCGCAGGGCCAGGGTGAGCTTGGCCCGGGCCCGCAACCGCACGGGCGTCATGAGGGCGCCGCCGCTCGGATGGCGCGTACCAGCTCGCCCCACTGCTCCACGCTCAGCTCCTCGGCGCGGGCCTCGGGCCGCACACCCGCGGCGGCGAACGCCAGGGCCAGGACCTCGGGGGCCGCCTGCCCGGCCAGGGCCCGGCGCAACATCTTGCGGCGCTGGGCGAAGCCGGCTCGCACCCAGCGAAAGAGCTCGGCCGGCGGGACGTCGGGGTCGACCGCCGGCCGGCCCCGGCGCTCGATGGCCACCAAAGCGGACTCCACTCGAGGCCGGGGCAGGAACACCGTCGGGGGGACCCGGGCGACCACGGCGGCGGTGGCCCAGTACGCCACCTTCACCGACACCGCGCCGTAGGCCGGGTCGCCGGGCCGGGCGGCCAGGCGCTCGGCCACCTCGCGCTGCACCATCACGAGCATCCGGGCGATGGCGGGCACACCGTCGAGGAGGTCGGCCACCAGGGGTGTGGCGACGTTGTAGGGGAGGTTGGCCACCAGGACCCATCGCTCGCGACCGGCCAGCAGCGCCGCCCAGTCCAGCGCCAGGGCGTCGCCTTCCACCACCCGCACCCCGAGGGGGGCGACGGTGTCGCGCAGGATGGCCACCAGGCCCCGGTCGATCTCCACGGCGGTCACCTCGGCGCCCGTGTCGACCAGGGCACGGGTGAGCGCCCCGAGTCCTGCGCCGATCTCCACCACGGCCTCGTCCGGGCCGACGGCGGCCAGCCTGGCGATGCGGCGCACGGTGTTGGGGTCGACCACGAAGTTCTGGCCGCGCGCCCGGGACGGCGCCAGCCCGTGGGCGGCCAGCAGTGCGGTGGCCTCGCGGCGCGTCAGCGCCATCGCGTCCGGCCGCTTCAGGCGCTGAGCCGCACCGGGATGGGCTGCTCGCCGAGGTCGGCCAGCGTCTGGAACACCGGTGCGTCGAGCTTGACGATCACGCCCTCGGGGAGCGCCGCCTGGTCGACCACGGTGCAACTCGCCCGCCGTCCGGTATCGAGATTGGTCACCGTCACCTCGCTTCCCAGCGGAGCCAGGGGCGTGACGCACGGGGCGCCGGCGGGCACCGAACCGGCCGGCCAGCGGTCCCAGGTGGCGTCACCCTCTGTGGGCAAGCCGGGCGCCGTCACCGGGGCGGCCGCAACCGGCGCCGCCGTGGCCGGCGCCGCCGACGCCGCCGGCGGGGCGGTGACCGGAGCGGTCGTGGCCGCCGCCACCGCCGTGAGCGCGCCGCCGGTAGCGGTCGCGCCGGCGGACGCGGCGGCCGCCGGCTGCAGCTGCGAGGCCAGGCCGGCATCGGGGGCGACGACGGCTACGGTGGGCTCCCGGTCCTGCTGGCGGTTCTCGTGGATCACGATGGGCAGCGCCACCAACGTCACGACGGACGCCGCGAGGAGGCGCCTCCGATCGGTCGGGTTTACCCGCAGGGTCCTCACCCTTCCTCTGGCGGACTGTGATGGGCCGCGCAACGGGCAGGTCGCAACGGCAACCCGTCACGGTATGCGCTGATCCAGACGAAACGCAAGGCCGGCATTCACAAACGAACGATCAGCCACGTCGGCCGGCGTCTCGCCGCGCACCGTGGCCACCACGGCGCCGACGAGGGGCACGTAGGCCGGCTGGTTCGGTCGGCCCCGGTGGGGTACCGGCGCCAGGTAGGGCGCATCGGTCTCGACCAGCAGCCGGTCGGGCGGGCACAGGGCGGCCGCGGCCCGGACGTCGTCGGCCGCCTTGAACGTGACGATGCCCGAGAACGACAGGAAGGCGCCCAGGTCGAGGCACCTTCGGGCCTCGTCGGGCCCGCCCGTGAAGCAGTGCACGATCGTGCGCTCGGGCACGCCCTCGGCGGTGAGGATGGCCAGCGTGTCGTCCCACGCCTCGCGGGTGTGGACCACGAGGGCGAGGTCGCGCTGGCGGGCGAGGGCGACCTGGGCGGCGAAGGCCTCCCGCTGCACGGGCCGGGGGGAGTGGTCGTAGTGGTAGTCGAGCCCGCATTCGCCCACCGCGACGACACCGGGGGAGTCGAGGAGGCCGACGACGCCGTCGACGCCCTGCACGGCGTCGTGCGGATGGAGGCCCACGGTCGCCCACACGCCCTCGTGGCGAGCGGCGATGGCCAAGGCGGCGGCGCTGCGCTCGGCGTCGGTGCCGATCGTGATGATCCGCTCGACACCCGCGGCCTGCGCCGCCGCGACCGCGCCGTCGGCGCCTCCGGGGACGCCGTCGTCGTCGAGGTGGCAGTGGGCGTCGCACCACCTCACGACTGGCGCCGCGGGAACAGCGGGGCGCCCTTGGTGACCGGCAGGCCGCCCGGGTACCCGCCCCACGCCAGATCGCCGGGGACACGCTGGTGGGTGACCGCGCCCGGCAGCCCGAGGCGGGTCCAGATCTCCTGGGCGGCGTCGGGGGTCGAGGGCGACACCAGCACGGCGATGATGCGCAGGGCCTCGAGCGCGTCGCCCAGGACGCGCTCGACGGCCGGACCGGGGGGCAGCTTCCACGGCTCGTTGGCCTCGAGGTAGGCGTTGGTGGCCCGGATGAGCCCCCAGGTCGCGGTCAGCGCGTCGGACGGCTGCACGGCCGCCCAGCCGGCGACTGCGCCGTCCACCGCCGCGGCCGCGGCCTCGGCGACCGGGCCGCCCTCGCCCGGGGCGGGTCCGATACCTGCGCAGGCGCGCTGGGTCACGGTGGCCACGCGCGCCAGGAGGTTGCCCAGGTTGTTGGCCAGGTCGGCGTTGTAGCGCGCCACCATCGCCTCGTAGCTGAAGTCGCCGTCGTGACCGAAGGCGAGGTCGGCCAGGAGGTGGTGGCGCAGGCCGTCGACGCCGAAGTCGGCCACCAGGTCGGCGGGGGCGATCTGGTTGAGGCGGGTCTTGGACATCTTCTCGCCGCCGATCAGCAAGAAGCCGTGCACGTAGACGTGCTCGGGCGGCGCGAGGCCGGCGGACAGGAGCATGGCCGGCCAGTAGACGCAGTGGAAGCGCAGGATGTCCTTGCCGATGAGGTGCGTGCCCGGCCACCAGAGGGCGAAACGGTCGGGGTCCGAGCCGTAGCCCGCGGCGGCGATGTAGTTGGTGAGAGCGTCGAACCAGACGTAGGCGACGTGGGCGGGATCCCATGGGAGGGGGACGCCCCACTGGATCGACGTGCGGGAGACCGAGAAGTCCTGCAGTCCCGAACGGATGAAGCCGAGGGCCTCGTTGCGCTTGGTGTCGGGGACGACGAAGTCGGGGTGGCGCTCGTACCAGTCGAGCAGGCGGTCGCCGTAGCGCGAGAGGCGGAAGAAGTAGTTGTCCTCCTCGAGCTCGATGACGTTGCGGCCCCGCGCCTGGTAGTCGGCGACCTGGTCGGCGCCGATGTACTCCTCGTCGGCCACCGAATAGAAGCCCTTGTAGGTGTCGAGCTCGATGTCGCCGGCGTCGTAGCACGCCTGCAGCAGGGCCTGGGTCGCGGTGTAGTGCCGCGGCTCGGTGGTGCGGATGAAGTCGTCGTAGCTGATGGCGAGGTCGTCCCAGGCGGCGCGAAAGCGGGCCGAGGTGGCGTCGGCCAGCTGGCGCGGCGACAGGCCCCGCTCGGCGCCGGCCCGCTCGACCTTCAGCCCGTGCTCGTCGGTGCCGGTGAGGAAGAAGACGTCGTCGCCCAGCAGGCGGTGCCAGCGGGCCACGGCGTCGGCGATCACCGTCGTGTAGGCGTGCCCGATGTGGGGCACGTCGTTCACGTAGTAGATCGGCGTCGTGACGTAGAAGCGGGGCACCGCCGGCCAGGCTAGGCGCCGCCCGCGCCGGCCCCGCCGGGGTTAGCGACGTCGGGCGCACCGCGACGCCCGGCCGCCCTCAGCCGGCGGCCAGGGCGTGCCGGGTCCGCGCCGCGCCGAGGCGCAGCCCGCCCACGAAGGCGGCCGTGGCCAGCCCGGCGGCGCCCAGCGTGGCGGTGGCCCGCTTGGCCCATTCCTTGGTGCGCCGCTGGAACACGACGATGGGCCAGGCCCGGCGGCGGGCCTCGGCGGCCAGGACCGCATCGGGATTGACGGCCACGGGATGGCCGACACCTTCGAGCATGGGCAGGTCGCTGGCGGAGTCGCTGTACGCGTAGCAGCGTTCGAGCTCGTACCCCTGCTGGGCGGCCAGGTCGCGAATGGCGACGATCTTGCCCTCGCCGTAGACGAATGGACCGGCCAGCTCGCCGCTGTACACCCCGTCGACGATCGTGGCGCGCGTAGCGATGCCCCCCGTCATGCCCAGCGCCTTGGCCAGCGGGTCGACCACCTCTACGGGCGAGGCGGACACGATGTAGGTGTGGCGGCCCGCCTTGCGGTGCATCTCCAGCAGGGCCGTGGCCTCGGGCCGCACCTTCTCGAGCAGGCGGGGGATCACGGTGGCGTTGAGGGCCAGGAGATCGTCGTGGGCCACGCCCCGCACCGCCGACAGGATGCGGTCGCGCACCTTGGAGGACGTGTCGTCGGTGGCGCCGCGGAACCGGAACGTGAGGGCCCCGACGGCGTCGCCGAACAGCGTGGGGGTGGGCAGCATCTTGGCCCGCCATGCCGCCACCCCGAACACGTAAGCCGACGAGCCGCTGATGAGCGTGCGGTCGAGGTCGAAGAAGGCGGCGCTGGCGGTCATGCGCGCGCCGAGGCTACGGCGACCGTCGCCGGATCGCTTCGCGGCGTCATGGGCCGTCGGGATGGTCCGACCTGTTCCGCAGGCGCACTGCGGCGGCGTAGACCCCGCGCTTGGGGACGCCGAGGGCGGCGGCCACCTCGGCCACTGCCGTTTTGCGGTCCGTGCCGGCGGCCAGGGCCAGGCGTAGGGCGGCGTCGACGTCGTCCTCGCTGGCCGGCGCCCGCTCGGGGGCGCCGCCCACCACCACCACGTACTCGCCCCGGCCGCCCTCGGCGGCGACCTGGGCGGCGGCCGGGCCCAGCGTCGACCGCCAAACCTCCTCGTGCAGCTTGGTGAGCTCGCGGACCAGGACGACGGGCCGGTCGGCGCCCCAGGCGGTGGCCAGGTCGGCCAACGTGCGGGCCAGGCGGTGGGGGGCCTCGTAGAGGACGATGGTGCGCCGCTCGCCGGCCAGGTCGACCAGCCGCTGGCGGCGCCCGGAGCCCGAGCGGGGCAGGAAGCCCTCGAACACGAACCGGCTGGTCGGCAGGCCGCTGACGGCGAGGGCGCTCACCGCCGCCGACGGCCCGGGGACGATCGTCACTGGGTGGCCCGCCCGCTGGGCCGCCCGTACCAGGCGCTCGCCGGGGTCGGAGATGCCGGGTGTGCCGGCGTCGGTGGCCACCGCCACGGTGGCGCCGCCGGCCAGCAGCTCCAGCACCTCGCCCACGCGGGCCGCCTCGGTGTGATCGTTCACCACGAGGAGGCGGGGCCGGGGGATGCCGGCGTGGTTGAGCAAGATGCTCAGCCGCCGGGTGTCCTCGCAGCAGATCGCATCGGCCCGGCGCAGCGCCTCGACCGCCCGGGGGGCCAGGTCACCCAGGTTGCCGATGGGTGTGGCGACGAGGATGAGCCCGCTCATGTCGTGGCGACGGGACGAACCGGGTCACGCCCCGTCGCGCACTTCGAGCCGGTCGCCGACGTGCAGTCCCCAACGGGCGAAGCTGCCCGCCTGGGCCTCCAGGACGCGCCGGGCGCCGCCCACGGGTATGCCCACGCGCCAGGTCGACATGCGCACCGTCTTGATTACGTTCCCCTCGGCGTCGAGGTAGGCGACGTCGAGCGGGAAGCGCATTCCGACCGTGTGCACCCAGCGGCAGTGCTCGAGCAGCACCGCCCCCTCCATGGCGTCGCGACCGAGCAGGCCGCGCCGGCGCTCGCTGCGCCCGTGCAGCACCTCCACGCTCGCCAGCACCCGCCCCTCGCTCACGAGCCAGCCCCCGTTCACGGCGGCAGGATGCCACGGCCCCGGAGCCGCCATGCACCAGCCCGCCGCCGTGTCGCAACCCGTCCTGGGCGTTGCCCCGACGCCCCGTGCCCAACTCTCGGCGCGATTCCCGCCATATGTGGCGGAAATCGCGCCGAGACATCCCCGGCCCCGGTCGAGGCGGGCGCCCCGGCCCGCCAGGACGCCGGCGGGCCCGGCGGGCGCCGTCCCGGGCGGCCGGGCCGGCGCCTACCCCGACGGCGTGCCGGCCAGGACGAGCTCGTCGGCGGGGCGGTCCCGGCCGGCGGCCTCGGCCACGTAGTCCTTCACCACCTGCCCCTGGGGCAGCGTCCAGTCGAACGTGCCGTAGAACCCGCCGAGCATCCGGGTGGGCGCCAGGTCGTGCAGCGGGTCGAGCGCCGATGGCGAGTCCATGGTGACCGACGTCCGCCCGGCCCACAGGTCGGGGCTGCCGTCGGCCGCCTGGTGCACCACCATCGCGACGTCGGTGCGCACGAGCTCGCAGATGCTGGGCGGCTTGCCCGCCTCGCAGTTCGGGATCTTCCGCAGCGTGAGCATGGGCAGCCCGCCCAGTTCCTCCACCGCTGCCGGCCGCTCGGCGGCCAGGTTCACCGTCAGCAACCGCTTGCCGGCGGGCCGCTCGACGGTGAACAGCAGTTGCTCGCGGTAGCCCATGCCGAGGGCCCCGTAGTCGAAGCGCAGCTCGGCGATCTTCTTGGGCCAGCCCCAGATCTCGCGGCCCGCAGCCAGGGGTGCTTCGGCGTCGGTGTAGATGAACGGGCAGTAGCTGTAGCCCTCGCCCTCGAAGCTGACCCGGACGAGGAGGATGGCCTCGTTGTAGGGGCCGAACGTGGTGAACGGGTAGGTGCACACCCAGGCGATGCACCGCACCGGGTCCTCGAGCGGGGTGACCCCCGGAGGCAGATGGGGCACCACCTTCTGGGTGTCGGCCTCGTACAGGCCGAGCGCCACCTTGGCGCCCCGGTAGTAGTAGGGCGGGTCGGGATACAGCGGGGCCGACACCGGCTGGTTGAAACCTTCGACGAGCACGTCCATGGTCTCCTCCTCAGCGCGTCTCACTCCTCCCCATACCACCGCTGGTGGCTTCGATACCACCCCGGCCGGCCGTCCGCGCTCGGCGGCCGGGCCCCGCAACCTTGCCGCCTCCCGGACGCGCGGCTACCGTCCGCGCCTATCGGGGAGCCATGGATCTGATCTATCGCCTCGCCCTGATCGTCCATGTGCTGGCCGCGATCGTCCTCGTCGGCTTCATGATGTTCAACGCCTTCGTGCTGATGCCGGCACTGCGCCGATTGCCGCCCGCCCATTCCGCCACCGTGGCCGACAAAGTGGGGGGGAAGCTCACCTTGGTAGGGCCCGTCACCCTGGTGCTGCTGGGGATCACCGGGCTGCTCCGGCTGAACTACTACCACCTGCTGGGCGACTTCTTCACCGCCGACTTCGCCTCCAGCGACATCGGCTGGCGGCTCTGGATGATGTTCTCGGCGTGGGTGATCCTGCTCGGGACGGGCACCTTGGCCCTCGTGTGGTACGAGCGATATCTCACCAAGAAGCTTCCGTACTCCGCGGGATTGCGAGAACTCGAGGACCGGCGAGCCCGCCAGGAGCGTATATCTCGGTGGCAGGACCGCCTCAACTACATCAATGTCACGCTGGGCATCCTGGCCGCGCTCGGCGGAGCGCTGTTCCGGGCGCTCTGAGAGCCATTGATGCCCTGGACCCTCGACGACCTGCAGGCGTGGGCGGCGGCCAGCGGTGACCCCTTCGGCGGGCGCTACACCGGTGGCGGCTGGCCGCCGCTCTCCCTGCAGCTCGAAGCCACCGAGGACCACTCGGTGTGGCTCGGCCTCGACGGCGCCGACCTCGAGCACTGGTCGCAGGCGCTCGAGCGGGCGCTGGCCCGGTGGGGGGTCGGGCCGGGCGACGTGCTCGCCTGCTTCGACTACGGGTCGAGTCCCCTGACGCTGCTCACCGAAGGTACCTTCGCGCCTTATCTCGCCCGGGGAGCAGCCGAGCGCCTGGGGGCCGACGTCATCTGCAACGACGGCCTGGCCAGCATGGCGGGGAGGATGGCCGAGATCCTCCGCCTGGTGCGGCCGGCGGCGATGCTGCTGCGCGCCGACGTGCTCGCGCCGCTGGCCGACGCCCTCGACAGCATGAGCCTTGACGTCGCCGAGGTGTGCCGGTGGGCCGCCGTCACCACCCCCGACGGCGCGCCCTACCCGGCCGAGGCCCACCGCTACGCCCGACGCTGGGGGCTGCCCGTCCACCGGGTGCTGCGGGCCGACGCCGCCTGCTTCCTCGCCGGCTCGTGCCCCGCGTGCACCGCCTTCCACGTCGATCCCGAGCTGTACAGGCTGGAGCCGCTGGCGTCCGGGGGGGTGGCGGTGACGACCTTCGCCCGGACGTGCCCGGCGGTGGGCTACGACCTGGGCCCCGCCACCGTCCTGCCACCCGGTTGCTCTGTCGAGCCGGACGCTCCGAGGCTGGCATGGCCGTGACGGCGCCGGTCGAGCCCTTCGACGGCCTCGACCGGCTCACCCCCTCCGAGCTCGAAGCGTGGTGGACGCGCCGGCTCCGCCGCGTCCTGCGCACTGCCGCCGGCCTCCCGTTCTACGCCCGCCGCTTCGCCGCCGCCGGCTTCGATCCCGACACCTTCGACGGCCTCGACCGCCTCGCCGGCCTGCCCCTGTTCACCAAGGCCGAGGTGATGGCCGAGCAGCGCGTCAGCGGTGGGCACCGGATCGGCATCGAACGCATGGGCACCAAGCCGGGCCGGGCCATCACCATGAGCTCGGGTACCAGCGGCACCAGTTTCCTCACCTGGCCGCGCCTGTGGCGCCGGGTGCAGGGGCGGTCGGCGCTGCGGGCCCACTGGTGGGCGGGGCTGCGGACCGGCGCGCCCCTCATGCTGGCCGCCCCCGCCTGGCACGCCTACGCCGTCGTGCAGACCTACATCGTGGAGGAGCTCGGCCTGCCCGCAGTGGTGGTGGCGGGCACGTACCTGCCCCGGTTCGCCCCCCGGATCGTCGACTGCCTCCTCGCCTTCCGGCCCCGGTTCGTCATCCTCTTCCTGCCCATGCTGTTCAGCCTGGTGGCCGAGGCCCGCCGGCGCGGGCTGGCGCCGCGCGAGCTGTTCGCCAGCGTGGAGCGCGTGAACGCGGTCGGCGCCCCGCTCACCCCGGGCCTGCGCCGCCACCTCGAGCAGCTCGTCGGCATCGAGACGCTCGTGGACATGGCGGGCACCAGCGAGAACCTGCTGGCGGTGGAGTGCCATCGCCAGGCGGGCCTCCACGTGGTGCCCGACACCTGCTACGTGGAGGTGCTCGACCGCAACACGGGAACGCCGGTGGCGCCGGGCGAGCGGGGCACCGTGGTGTTCTGCACGACCGTGCCCTGGGGCAGCATCTACCTCCGCTACGGCGCCGGCGACGCCGGCACCATCGACTGGCGGCCCTGCCCGTGCGGGCTGCCCTCGCCGCGGATGAAGATGGTCGGGCGGTGGGAGGACGCCTTCTGGCTGGCCGGGCGCGAGCACCTGCCCTACGACGTGCAGGAGGCGCTGGAGGAGGAGGTGCCCGAACTGGTCGGCACACCGTGCGCGCTGGTACGAGACGGCCTGGCCGCCGGGCGGTTGGAGCTCCTGCTTGAACGCCCGCCCACGGCGCGCCCCGCCGTGCTGGGCCCGCAGGTGGCGCGCGCCCTCGGCGCCCGCTTCGGCGTAACCGTCGACGTGCAGTGGGCCGAGGAGCTCCCCCTGCAGTTCAAGGGGGTGACCCCGGTGGTCGCTCGCAACGTGGGGGCCGGAGCCCACGGAGCCGGGTCGTGAGCAAGGGCGCCATCGGCCTGCTGTCGGCCTACTGGCCCGAGGGCACCGCCCGCTACGCCCACATTCCTCTCGAGCGGGTGACGGCCACGTGCGTGCAGACGCCGGCCGCGGCCGCGCCCGAGGCGGTGGCCCTCGACGGAAGCCGGCGCGTCACCTACGGCGAGCTGGCGGCGTCCGTGGCGGCGGGGGCCGCCTGGCTGCGCGAGCGGGTGCCCGAGGGTGGGCGGGTCGGGGTGGCGGTGGCCGACCCGGTGACCCAGGTGCTCTGCCTCCTGGCCGCCCTGGCCGCCGACCGGCTCGTCCACCTGGCCGCCGACCCGGTGGAGGCGCCCGGCGCCCTGGCTCGCTTCGAGCCCGACGTGGTGATCGGCGCCGCCCCCCTGGTCGAGCGTCCCACGTTCGGCCCCGACGAGCTGCTGGCCGCCGAACCGCCGGCCGCGACCCCCGGGGTCGGGCGCGCTCGCCCTAATCTGCGCACCCCGCTGCTGGCCCTGGCCGCCCCTTCTGGTGGCGAGGTGGTGCACAACCACCGGACCCTGGTGGCCACTGCCATCGCGTGCTCGGAGTTCTTCCTGTTGGAGCCGCGAGCCGAGGTGGTCGTGCTCGACCCACCGAATGGCTGGCTGAGCCTGGCCGCGGTGCTCGCCACCCTGCGCCGCGGCGGGACCGTGCGGGCCGGCTGGGAGCCGGATTGGGCCGGCCACCCCGAGCGGGTGGACTACGTGGTGGGCGGGTGGGACGCCCTCGTGGCCCGCTACCTCGCCGCCACGCCCCGGCTCCGGGACGTGCACCCCGGCGTGGGCGTGTGGGCCGGGCTGTCCGAGCCGTTCTCGATCGGCGTCCGGCGCCGTTTGGCCCGGCGGCTGGGCGCGCCCGTGCTCACCGTGTTCGGGCGCAACGACCTCGGGCCCGTCCTGGCCAGCCACCCCGCCTGGTTCCTCGACGACGCCGCCGGCATCCCGCTGCCCAACGTCGACCTCCGGCCCCTGAACCCGGTGGGGGGACGGGAGTTGGTCATCGGGTGGGACGTGGTGGAAGACGCCGAGATGGGCGTGAAGTCGGCTCTCGCCCCCGCCGGGGGTGAGTTGTCGGGGGAGTGGCTGCGCACCCGCTCGGTGGCCATGGTGGACCCCACGGGGCTGTACTTCCTCCGTCGCCTCCCGACGAGCTAGCCCCGGCAGGAAGTCCCGGCAGGAAGTCCCGGCAGGAAGTCCTGGCAGGAAGTCTCGGTGCGAATCCCGCCACATCTGGCGGAAACCGCGCCGAGAGCTGCATCGCCGGGGTGTCGGCGCGTCTCTGGCGCCGCCGCTTCCTGGAACGATCGCGCTCCGCCGCTGGAGGCCGGGACCACCAGCCCGCCGGCCGCAGGTACCAGTTGCCGGTCCGGTGCGACCTGGATACTGTCCGCTCCAGCGCGACGAAGGGGGATCTCGTGGCCATTACCGAGCGACCCACCGACATCTCCGCCGACCAGTCCGAGCAGCTGCGCCGGGCCTTCGAGGACGGGCCCACCGGGTTCGAGCTGTTGCGCAACGTGCGCACCCGGCGCGTGGGCTTGGGCTACCGGATCGACTCGGGGACGTCGGAGGCTCATCCCGCCACTGGGCGGCAGATGTCGCAGACCGAAGGGCCGATGAAGTTCGTATCGGCGAAGGAGCCGGTGCGCCTCACCGAGGTGGAAGAGGCGCTGCTGGCATGGGCCGCGTGCGGCCCCAACGGGATCGCCGCCTGGGACATCTCCCTGGGCGGCGGTTACCACGAGCTGGTCGACACGGCTGGGCGCACGGCTTCGCAGCCGGGCAACGCCATGTCCCACGACCTGCTCATCATCAATGACGACGGGGCCTTCATCTACAACCCCGGGCTGCACCGCAACGCCATCGTCGAGATGCAGGAGGAAGTGGACCGGGGCCGGTACGACCGCGTGCTCGAGTGGTACCGCACGGGGTGCGTGCAGATCCTGGACGAGCGGCCCGATGTCGACTACGCAGTACGGGCCCCCGGTGCTCCCAATGCCACGCTGTTCGGGCCCTACCAGTACAACATCAACCGTCCGGGGACGACCTGGTTCATCCCGATCACGGACGCAGCCAAGCTGTTCAGCGCCCTGTTCAACACCTTCGATGCCTGGCACATGTACCAGATCGACGAGTGGAACGGCGGCCGCCCGGCGGGTGTGGAGCGCTGGATCGGCGAGGGGATGCTCGAGCTGCCGCTCACCATCTCGGCCCTCGAGCAGTTCATCATGACCGTCGAGTGCTATCCGCCGGGGATCATGGTGCAGAACATCAAGCTGGGCGCCGAGGCGCTCGGCCTGGGCCACTGGAACTTCTGCGGCTTCAACCCCGACGTGCTGTTCGGCGCCCTGCCCGAGGCCACGCGGGGCCTGGGCTTTCACGTCGAGCCGCTGAACGCCCGGGCGCCCATCTCCACCGGCCAGCTCAAGGTCTACGGCATCGAGGGGGCCAAGACGGCCACCTACGTGCCCTCGCCCCGCTACCCGACGGCCGAGTCCCTGATCAATCAGTGGTGGGAGGAGAAGTACGGCCCCGGGGCCTGGGGGTACGAAGGCGACGACAACCTCATGCGCAAGGGTCAGGCCGGCTACAAGCCCGAGGTCACCGACGCCATCATTCGCGACCCGCAGGCCCGACCGGCTCCATGGGTGCGGGACGCGGTCACCGCTTATGTGCAGTACTGCGTGGACAATTTCGGCCAGTTCCCGGTGACCTACAATCCGATGCAGGCGCATTTCGGGGTGATCGTGCACCACCTCGACCTTGATTTCTACGAGCAGAACTATCGCGACGGCTACATCAACCATCGCCACCGCAACCACTTCCAGAACTGGCACTCGGGCGCTCCGTCCGGGGATGGAGGGGTCCCGGCCGAGCCGCTGCGCGAGTTCTGAGAGACGGGCGTGGCCCGAGCGCAGAGCCCCATCGAGCAGGTCATCCGCCAGCGGGTGGCCGACCACCCGGGCGAGACCTGGCTGAAGTGGAAGGACACCGAGGTCGCCTGGCGCGACGTGCTGGCCAACATCCAGCGCGCCGCCAACGGCCTGCTCGAGCTCGGGGTCCGCCCGGGTGACCGGGTGGCATTGATGATGGCCAACCGGCCCGAGTTCTTGTGGGCCCACTTCGGGATCGTGTTCATCGGCGCGCACTCCGTGCCGATCAACATCTCCCAGCGGGGTGTCACCCTGGCCCACATCCTGTCGGACTCCGACTCGACGGCGATCATCCTGCAGGACGACCTGCGCGAGGCCGTGCTGGCGGTCAAGGGCGACCTCCCGCGACTCCGCTCCACCGTCACTTACGGCGGCCGCGCCGGCGACGGCATCGACTGGGAGTTCGACCGGCTCATGGCCGGGGCCGACCGCGAGCCCGAGATCGACCTCGACGAGGCCAGCGGCGGGGTCGGGATGATGTACACCTCGGGCACCACGGGCCCGCCCAAAGGCGTGGTGGCCACCAAGTACGACACCAACCCGATCCTCATCCTCCTGCAGCGCAGCGGCGTGCAGCCGGGGGAGACGATGTACACCCCGTTGCCGCTGTTCCACGGCAACGCGCTGTTCGTGTCGGCCATGGGCTCGATGCTCCTCGACGCCAAGCTGGCCCTGGCCGAGCGCTTCAGCGCCTCCCGTTTCTTCGACGACTGCCGTCGCTACGAGGCCGTCGAGTTCAACACCCTGGGCGGGATGATCTCGATCCTGCTCAAGCAGCCGCCCCGGCCCGACGACCGGGACCACCCGGTGCGGGTGGTGCTGTCGGCCGGGTGCCCGCCGGACCGGTGGGAGGAGTTCGAGCAGCGCTTCGGCGTGCGCATCATCGAGTGGTTCGGGATGGTCGATTCGCCCGGCATCCTGCTCAACGACGTCGGCAAGGTGGGCTCGATGGGCCGGCCGGTGGCTGACGTCGACTTCGCGGTGGTCGACGACGACGATCAGCCACTGCCCCCGGGGACGGTCGGCGAGCTGGTGTTCCGTCATCCGATGGGGGCGCTCACCTACTACAACAAGCTGCCCGAGGCGACCGACCAGGCCTACCGCGGCGGGTGGTTCCACTCGGGCGACCTGGCCGAGATGGACGACGACGGCTTCTATTACTACCGAGGGCGCAAGAAGGAGTCGATGCGCCGCATCGGCGAGAACATCTCGGCCTGGGAGATCGAGACGGTGGTGAACGGGCACCCCAAGGTGCAAGAGAGCGCCGCCCACGCGGTGACCTCCGAGCTGGGCGAGGACGAGGTCAAGCTCGTCGTCGTGCCCCAACCGGGCGAGCAGCCCACGCCCGAGGAGATCCTGGATTACTGCAGCGGCCGGATGGCCCATTACGCTGTCCCCCGGTACGTCGAGGTCGTCGACGCCTTGCCCAAGACGGAGACCCAGCGGGTGCAGTACGGCATCCTCAAGCAGCGGGGAATCACCGACCTGACCTGGGACCGCGAACGCGTGGGGTACCGGCCGGAGCGGGTGTGAGCGAGAACGAGGAGGCCAACCATGGGTGATCCGGTGATCGCCGGCGCGGCGATGACGAAATTCGGCAAGTTCCCCGACAGCACGATCCGCTCGCTGGCCGAGGAGGCCACCCGCGACGCCCTGGCCGACGCCGGGGTCGGCCCCCAAGACGTCGAGATGGCCTTCTTCTCCAATGCGGTGGCCGGCTACCTCACCGGACAGGAGATGATCCGGGGCCAGGTCGCGCTGCGCCACACCGGCCTGCTGGGGATCCCGATCTTCAACGTCGAGAACGCCTGCGCGTCGGCGTCGAGCGCCTTTTATCTGGCGCTCATGGCGGTGCGCTCGGGAAGCGTCGACGTCGCCCTGGCCATCGGCTCGGAGAAGCTCACCCACGAGGACAAGGCCAAGTCGTTCGCCTCCATCGGCACCGCCGTCGACCTGCTGCAGATCGAAGAGCTGAAGGCCCAGATGGCGCGGGCCGCGGCCGCGGGCACGGCCGAGGGCGTGGAAGCCTCGCCCATACCCGAGGAGGCCGACGCCGCCGAGGGCAAGCGGTCGTTCTTCATGGACATCTACGCGGCCAACTCCAAGGCTTACATGGAGCGCACGGGCGCCACCCAGGAGGACTTCGCCGAGGTAGCGGTGAAGAGCCACCGCCACGCCGCCCTCAACCCCAAGGCCCAGTACCGCCAGCCGGTCACGGTCGAGGAGGTGATCGCCGCTCGCGAGATCGCCTGGCCGCTCACCCTGCTGATGTGCTCGCCCATCGGCGACGGCGCCGCGGCCGTGGTGGTGTGTTCGGACGACTTCGCCCGCCGCCGGGGTATCGACCCGGTGCGGGTGCGTTCGTCGGTCCTCGTCTCCGGGCGGGACCGCAGCCTCGACGAGCCCGGGGCGGTGGAGCGAGCCGCCACCCGGGCGTTCGAGGAAGCGGGTGTCGCGCCCGGCGACCTCGACGTGGTCGAGCTGCACGACGCCGCCGCCCCGGCCGAGTTGATGACCTATGAGGACCTCGGCTTGTGCGGCCCGGCCGAGGGGCCCAAGCTGCTGCGCTCGGGGGACACCAGCCTGGGCGGCCGCCTGCCGGTCAACCCCAGCGGGGGCCTGCTGTCGAAGGGCCACCCGATCGGGGCCACCGGTTGTGGCCAGCTCGTCGAGCTCGTCGACCAGCTGCGGGGACGCTGCGGCGACCGTCAGGTGGAGGGCGCCCGGCTGGCCCTGGCCGAGAACGGGGGCGGCTTCCTGGGCACCGACGCGGCCGCCATGGTGGTCACCATCCTCGAAAAGTAAGCCCGCCGGCGGCGAGGCCGGCCCCATCCCAGGGGGGTTCGATGGAGTTCAAGCGAGTGGTGGGCACGCGGCGCAGCGTGCGGTTCCTCACGCCGTGGAAGCCGGTGGAGCGGGAGAAGATCCAGGTGATCTTCGAGGCGGCCAACCGCGCCTCCCGGTCGGTGAACGCCGACTACCCGCGCGCGATCGTGGTGAATCGGGACGATCTCGACAAAGAGACGATCGAGGCGCTGCGCAACCCCACCACCACGGCCGAGCTCGACCTGGCGCCCACCTACATCTTCTGGTACTTCGATGCGAATTACATCTACGGAGCCCAAGAGCGCCTGAAGGAGCTCGTGGCCCAAAAGGCGCTACCGCCCGCCCACGGGTGGTCGGAGGCCTACGTCGACGAGCTCATCTGGCCGCAGATCCTCGAGCCCATCTCCAAGGACCCGACCACGCTCATGTTCATGGGGGCCATCGAGACCGGCATCGCCATCTGCAACGCCGTCAACGCCGCCGTGGACGAGGGCCTGGGCACCTGCCTGCACGCCTTCACCGGAGCCGACACCGTGAAGCAGCTGTTCAACGTGCCCGACTCGTGGGTGCCGGTGTGGCTGCAGCTGGTGGGCTACCCGCTGGAGGAGCGGGAGGCCGGCGGGCAGCGGCCCCGCCGCCCGCTGTCGTACTCGTACTTCGAGGGCAGCGCCAACACCCCCTTCGAGGAGGACCCGGCCGTCACCGAGCGCCTGAAGCAGGAAGGCCTGATCCAGACGCCCGGTCCGTTCCCCTACCGCGACACCGAGGTGCGCATGCTGTCTCGGATGCTCGGCCTGCCCGAATAGGCGGGATGGGCGATATCGAGCAGGAGCCCGAGGTCCGGCGCTGGTTCGCCAGCGCCGGCTACGACGCCGAGGGCCGCGGCGAGGAGCGCCACCAGCTCCTCGCCGAGCTCGAGGCTTTCTGCGCCTACACCGGGAAGACCCCGGGCGAGCTCGTGCGCAGCTGCCTGCGCACCACCAAGACGGGCCAGACGGCCATCAGCACGAAGGGGCGCACGGCGATCCAGGACGTGATCGAGGCCTTCGCCGCCGACCAGGGCCTCACCGGCCACGCCGCCGTCGTCGCCGCCAACCACATCCGCGGCTTCCTGATCCACAACGGGATCTTCATGCAGGGCCGCCCGTCCCTGGGGTGAGGGCCGACTCGGCGACGTAGGAGGAGGAGCCATGCAGAACGACAATTCGCGGCAGTGGGCCTTGCTGACGCCCTTGGTGCCCGGCGAGGTCCTCGCCGCCCAGGCCCGCCAGGTGGAGGCGGCGGGCCTGGCCGGGATCTTCGTGCCCCAGATCTACAGCGCGCCGTTCATGGGGCTGGGCTTCTGCGCGGCGGTGACCGAGCGGGTGCAGCTGGCCAGCGGCATCGCCATCGCCTTCACCCGCAGCCCGTTCGAGACGGCCATGACGGCCATGGACCTCGACCGGGTGTCGGGCGGCCGGTTCGTGCTCGGCCTGGGCACGTCGATCAAGGCGTGGGTGGAGGGCCTCTACGGCGTGCCCGGCTACGGCAAGCCGGTCGAGCACCTGCGCGAGACCATCGGGCTGATCCGCGACATCATCGCCAAGAGCCACACCGGCGAGCTCGAGCGCTTCGCCGGGACGTACCACTCCCACGACTGGGCCACGTTCCAGGGCGCGTTCGCCCCGCCGGTGCGCGAGCGCATCCCCATCTGGGTGGCGGCCAACCAGCGGGGCCTCACCCGGCTCGCCGGCGAGCTGTGCGAGGGGTTCATCGACCATCCCGCCCACGGCCCTCACTGGCTGCTGGGCCAGGGCCAGGACGCGTTGGCCGAGGGGCTGGCCCGGGCCGGGCGCGACCGCTCCGACATCCACTGGAACGCGTGGCTGTGGACGGTCGTGAACGACGACCGCCGCGAGGCCATCGAGGACTGCCGGGGCACCATGGCGTTCTACGCCGGCATGAAGCAGTACGAGCCCATGTACGCCGCCCTCGGCTTCGAGCGCGAGGCCCGGGCGTGCCAGGCGGCGGTGGAGCGCCGGGACATGGCGGCGGCGGCCGCCGCCGTCACCGACGAACTGGTGGAGGCGTTCGTGATCCTCGGGTCGGCCGACGACTGCCGCAAGCGCCTGGCCGATGTGTGGGACGTGGCCGACTCGTTCTGCCTGGTGCCCCCGATCAGCGGCTTGTCGCCCGAGAAGATGGGCTTCTACCTGCAGGGCATCGCCGAGACGTTCTACAGCTGAGGCGCCGGCGGGGCGGGGCGGGTCAGCCGCTCACGACGTCACCGTCAGCGTCCCCTCCATGCCGGCTTCGCGGTGGCCGGCGATCGAGCAGTAGATCGTGTAGGTGCCGGGCTGGTCCATGCGCACGGTGCCCTCTTCCTTGCCCTTGGGCGGGGCCAGGACCTTGATGTCGGTGCCCTCCACCAACCAGTCGTGCTCGACGCTCCCCTTGGAGTTGTCGAGCACGAGCGTGTA
>JBIOZN010000269.1:0-2673 GCA_044871175.1 Acidimicrobiales bacterium
CGGGGGTGATGCCGGCGGCCAGGAGCTCGTCGGGGGTGAGGCCCACGTGGGTGGAGTTGGCGGGGCTGCTGACGAGCGTCTCGGGCCCGCCCAGCGACGACGCCATCCGCGCCAGGCCCACGCCCTCGACGAACCGGCGGCCGGCTTCGAGCCCGTCGGCCAGCTCGATGGCGAGCATGCCGCCGAACAGCTGCATCTGCCGCTTGGCCACGTCGTGCTGCGGGTGCGAGGGCAGCCCCGGGTAGGCGACGCGGGCGATCGCCGGATGGCCCTCCAGCCACTCGGCCAGGCGCTGGGCGGTGGTGGACTGGCGCGCCAGGCGAACGGGCAGGGTGCGGATCCCGCGCAGGCCGTTGAGGGCGTCGAAGGGGGACGCGCAGGCGCCGTGCAGCACGGCGTAGGACCAGATGGCATCGAGCAGCTCGGCCTCGCCGGTGACCACGCCCAAGGTGGCGTCGTTGTGGCCGGCGATGCCCTTGGTGGCCGAATGGAGGACGAGGTCGACCCCGAAGTCGTGCGGGCGCTGGCCGACCGGGGTGGCGAAGGTGGAGTCGACCACGGTGAACGGCCCCTGGAGGGCGCCGAGCTCGGCCAGGTCGGTGATGGCCAGCTGGGGGTTGGCGGGTGTCTCGCCGACCACCAGCATGGTGCGCCCGGGGCGGACGGCGGCGGCGAAGGCGCCCGGCTCGGTGCCGTCCACGAAGTCGACCTCGATGCCGAAGCGGGGACACACGCCCTGCAGGAACAGCTGCGTGCCCGAGTAGAGGTGGCGTTGCGCCACGACGTGGTCGCCCGACGAGCACAGCGCCATCACCACCGACGCCACCGCCCCCATGCCCGACGCGAAGGCCAGCCCGGCCTCGGCGCCCTCCAGCGCGGCCACCGCCTCCTCGAAGGCGCTGACGGTGGGGTTGGCGTACCGGCTGTAGAAGTGGCTCTGGCGGGGCCGGGTCGACAGGCGGCGGGCGTCGGCCAGCGTCGGCGTCTCGAAGACGCTCGTGGCCCACAGGATCGGCGCCAGCGCGGTGGCGTTGTGGGCCCGGCCGGCGCGGATCGCGACGGAATCGGGGCGGAGGCGGTCGTGGTCGGGTTGCCCACTCATGGCTTCTCCAGTCGGTCGAGGAAGTCACGAAGGTGGGAGCCGACCTGGTCGGTGTCGATCAGGAAGGCGTCGTGGCCATGGGGGCTGTGGACCTCGGCGTACTCGCACTGCCCGCCGGTGGCGTTGATGACATCGGCGATCTGGTGCTGCTGATAGGTGGGATACAGGACGTCGCTGTCGATGCCCATGGCCAGCACCGGGACCGTGATGCGGGCGAGGGCGGGCTCGAGGCCGCCTCGCCCCCGCGCCACGTCGTGGAGGTCCATCGCCTTGCCGATGACGAGGTAGCTGTTGGCGTCGAAGCGCCGGGCGAGCTTGTCGCCGTGGTGCTCGAGGTAGCGCTCGACCTCGAACCGCTGCCACAGCGTGAGGGGCGCCGCGCCCCGTTCGCCGTCGTGGCCGTCGGCCAGTTCGCGGCCGAAACGATCGGTGAAGACGTCGTCGGAGCGGAACGTCACCTGCGCCACCATGCGGGCGACGCCCAGTCCGGCGTGGGGGCCGGCGCCGCGGGGCTCGTCGTAGTAGTCGCCGCCGTGGAAGTTGGGGTCGAGCCGGATGGCTTTGCGCCCGATCGATCCCCAGGCGATCTGCTGGGCGGTGGCCTGGGCACACGTGCCGATGGGGATCAGACCCCGTGCCCTCCGGGGGTACATGACGCCCCACTCGAGGACCTGCATGCCGCCCATCGAGCCGCCCACGATGGCCAGCCAGCGGTCGATGCCGAGATGGGTGGTGAGGCGCTCTTGGATCCGCACCATGTCGCGGATCGTGATCACCGGGAACCGGGGGCCGTAGGGGCGGCCCTGCGGGTCGGCCGGGTCGGGCGACGACGGCCCCGTGGACCCTTGGCAGCCGCCGACGACGTTGGCGCACACCACGAAATAGCGCTCGGTGTCCAGCGCGCAGCCGGGGCCGACCACCCCCTCCCACCAGCCCTCGGTGGGGTGGCCCGGCGCCGGGTGGCCGGTGACATGGCTGTCACCCGTCCAGGCGTGGCACACGAGGATGGCGTTGTCGCCCTCGGGCGCCAGCTCTCCCCAGGTCTCGTAGGCGATCACCACGTCGCGCAGACGCCCACCGCCCTCCAGCACGAACGGGCGCGTCGTGGCGACGCGCAGGAACTTCCGCCGCCCCGGCGGGTCGCCGGGGCGCCAGGCACCGCTGGCGGGTGGCGGGGTGCGGAGTTCGGTCATCGGCGCGCTCGGGTCGGGTCGGTCCGGGCGCATCAGCGAGCGGAAGCTTTCGTTGCCGGCGAGCCGGCCACATCCCCGCCTGCCGGCGGGAGGCACCTTGGCGCTTCCGTCCCAGGTTGCCGGACCCGGCGCCGGTCGCCCGCCGCCGAGCCTCTCCTGATGCGTCCGGGCGACTGTAGCCGCGCTCCTCCCCCGTCACGACGCCATTGCCCACGCTCGCCCTCAGCATGCCATCGCCCGCCGCCGGCCACCGCCGCCGCCCCCGCCGCCCCGCCTCCCCCTCCGCACGCCATCACCTACGCCCCGCCGCTCCCCTCCGCACGCCTACGCCGGCCACCGCCGCCGCCTCCGCCGCCCCGCCTCCCCCTCCGCACGCCA
>JBIOZN010000270.1:0-2845 GCA_044871175.1 Acidimicrobiales bacterium
CCGTCAGCCACGACGTTCTGCAAGCCGGTCTCGACGATGGGGATCTCGCCTCGGCGCAGGCGCTCGATCTTGGTGGCGTCGATGTCGGCGCACGTGACGGTGTGCCCGAGCTGCGCCAGGCAGGCGCCCGTCGTCAGCCCCACGTAGCCGGCCCCGACAACGGTGATGCGCGCCACGAACGTTCGATTATGCCAGGCAGTACCGTTCTGGCGTGATCACCGCCGTGCACACGCTGATCTACTCCGACGACGCGCCGGCGACGCGGGCGTTCCTGCGCGACGTCTTGCAGTGGCCGTTCGTCGCCGACGGCCTGCGTTCCGGCCGCCTGTCGTTCGTCCTGGGCGCCGCCGCCGCCGTGCCCGGCGCCGAGTTCGCCGTGCTGTGCGTGCCCACGCCCCAGGGACTCGACGGCGCCGCCGACCTGAGCTACCTCGAGGGCGCAGCCGAGGAGATCAAGGACCTGCTCGACGACGACGCCGTGGTGATCAACAAGTCCACCGTGCCCGTGGGCTCCACCAAGGTGGTCGAGCGGGTGCTGCGGCGGCCGGACGTGGCCGTCGTCTCCAACCCCGAGTTCCTGCGGGAGGGCTCGGCCGTCCACGACTTCTTCCACCCCGACCGCATCGTCATCGGAGCCGACGACCGGGGGGCGGCCATGAAGGTGGCCTCGCTCTACCTCGGGATCCCGGCGCCGCTCATCGTCACAGATCCGGCCACGGCCGAGCTCATCAAGTACGCCGCCAACGCCTTCCTGGCCACGAAGCTGTCGTTCATCAACGCCATCGCCGCCCTGTCCGAGCACGTGGGCGCCGACGTGGCCGACGTGGTGACCGGCATCGGGTCGGACAAGCGCATCGGGCAGGACTTCCTGAAGCCGGGGCCGGGCTGGGGCGGGTCGTGCCTGCCCAAGGACACCGCCGCCCTCGTGCACATGGCCGAGGAGGCGGGCTACGACTTCAGCCTCCTGCGGGGTGTCATCGAGGTGAACGACGAGCAGCGCGACCGCGTCGTGGACAAGGTGCGGGCCGCCGCCGGCGGCAGCCTCGCCGGCGCCCGCATCGCCGCTTGGGGGCTCACGTTCAAGGCCCGCACCGACGACCTCCGGGAGTCGCCCGCCCTTGCTGTCATCCGCCAACTCCAAGCCGAGGGCGCCGACGTCGTTGCCTACGATCCGACGGTGACCGCCCCGCTCGACGGCGTCGGCTTCGCCGCCGACCCGTACGCCGCCTGCGAGGGCGCCCAGGTACTCGTCGTCCTCACCGAGTGGGACGACTTCCGCTGGCTCGACCCGGCCAAGGTGAAAGCGGCGATGGCCGGGCGTGCCATCGTCGACGCCCGCAACCTGCTCGACCCGGGCGAGGTGCGCCGGGCGGGTTTCACCTACACCGGCGTCGGCCGCTGACGTGGCCCAGGTCCTCGTCACCGGCGCCGCCGGCTTCGTCGGTTCGCACCTGTGCCGGGCGCTGCTCGACCGGGGCGACACCGTCATCGGCGTCGACAACCTCTCGACCGGGTCCGAGCGCAACCTGGCCACACTCACCGATCACAACCGCTTCCGCTTCAGCCAGGCCGACATCACCGCCGGCCTCCACCACGTCCCCATCAGCGGCCGGCTGGACGCCGTGCTCAACCTGGCCAGCCCGGCCTCCCCGCCGCGCTACCTGGCCCGCCCCATCGAGACGCTGCGCGTCGGCAGCGTGGGCACCGAGGTGGCGCTGCGCCTGGCCCTCGCCCACGGCGCCCGCTTCCTGCAGGCCTCCACCAGCGAGGTCTACGGCGACCCCCTCGAGCACCCGCAGCGGGAGGACTACTGGGGTCACGTCAACCCCGTCGGCCCGCGCAGCGTGTACGACGAGGCCAAGCGCTACGGCGAGGCCCTCACCATGGCCTTCGCCCGGGCCGAGGGCCTCGAGGTGCGCATCGCCCGCATCTTCAACACCTACGGCCCCCACCTCGACCCGGCCGACGGGCGAGTGGTGTCCAACCTGTTGGCCCAGGCGCTCACCGGGCAGCCCCTCACCATCTACGGCGACGGCACTCAGACCCGGGCCTTTTGCTACGTGGACGACCTCGTGCGCGGCCTGGTGGCGCTGCTCGACGGCCCCATCCCCGGGCCCGTGAACCTCGGCAACCCCAACGAGTTCACCATGCTCGAACTGGCCGACGTCGTGCGGCAGGTGACCGGTGCCACCAGCGAGGTCGTGTTCGAGCCGCTGCCGGCCGACGACCCGATGCAGCGCCGGCCCGACATCACCCTCGCCCGTACGCAGCTCGGCTGGGAACCCGAGGTCCTGCTGCCGGAAGGATTGGAGCGCACGGCGGCGTGGTACCGCCAGGTCATGCGGATCGGTGTGTGAGCGGCGGGTGACCCCCGCCGGAGGTTGCTGCGTCGTAGGGTGATCCCTGCGGACGGCGATCAGCCCGACCCCAGACCCCCCATCCCAACCGAGACGAGGCCGGGCGTGACCGACGCGATTCCAAGTGAGGCCGTGACCAGCGAACCGGGCCATATCCTCATTGTCGGCGCGGGACCGGCGGGCCTCACTGCGGCCTACCAGCTGGCCAAGGCGGGCCGCACTGCACTGGTGGTGGAGGCCGACGACACGGTGGGCGGCATCTCCCGTACGGCCGAGCGGGACGGGTGGCGCTTCGACATCGGTGGTCACCGGTTCTTCACCAAGGTGCCCGAGGTGGAGGCCTTCTGGCACGAGATCCTCCCCGACGACGACTTCCTGCTGCGCCCTCGGATGAGCCGCATCTTCTACAACGGCCAGTTCTTCGACTACCCGCTGCGGGCCATGAACGCGCTCAAGGGCCTGGGCGTGGTGGAGTCGGTGAAGTGCGT
>JBIOZN010000271.1:0-3959 GCA_044871175.1 Acidimicrobiales bacterium
GCCTGCTGTTCGAGCCGCTGCTGGTGCCGGTGCTGTGGATCATGCTGGCCCTCACGGCGTTCACCGCCGGGCAGCGCTTCGTCAAAGTCTGGCGCCAGGCCAGCCGGGTGCCGCCGGTGCCGGCCCAAATCGCCGCCCGGCGCCAGCAGCGCATCGCCCACCAGCGCGCCCGGGCCGCCCGGCGGGCGGCGCGGCGGGCCCAGCGCGCCCAGGGCGCCACCTGGCGCCGGCCCCGCCCGTAGCGGCGCGCCCGGACGTTCCCCTTGGCCTGGTACCGCTCGGCGGCCGGACGCCCGCGCCGGAGGGCGGGCCGGCAGAGTTGGCGGCCGAGCCCGCTGGTGGCCTACCGGGCCGGTGAGCGCCTGGCGGGCGCGGCGCCGGAGTGGTTGGCCGACGCCGGCGCCGTCGGCATCGGTCGGGTCCTGAGCGTCGCGATGCAGCGGCGGCGGGCCATGGTCGCCCGCCACCAGCGCCGGGTGCGGCCCCACCTGCGGGGCGCCAGCCTGGTGGCGGCGGTGGACGCCGCCTTCGAGTCCTACGCCCGTTACTACGTCGAGACGTTCCGGCTGCCCTCGCTCAGCCGTGACACCGTCGCCGCCGGCTTCAGCGTCGACGGCTACCAGCAGATCCCCGACGCGCTGGCGGCGGGCACGGGCGTGATCCTCGCCCTGCCCCACCTCGGGGGCTGGGAGTGGGCCGGGCGCTGGATCGCCGAGCGGCCCCAGCCGATCACGGTCGTGGCCGAGCCGCTCGAGCCGCCCGAGGTGTCCGAGTGGTTCGTCTGGCTGCGCGAGGTGCTGGGGATGACGGTGATCCCCCTCGGCCCGGGCGTGGGCACGGCCTGCGTGCGGGCGCTGCGGGCCAACACGGTGCTGTGCCTGCTGTGCGACCGCGACCTGGACGGCGACGGGGTGCCGGTGGAGTTCTTCGGGGAGACCACGACGCTGCCGGCGGGGCCCGTCACCCTCGCCCTGCGCACCGGCGCCCCGCTCGTGCCCACGGCGGTGTACTTCACGGGGGGCACGCCCTCGCACCACGCCATCTGCTCGCCGGCACTGCCCCTGGCGCGCACCGGGCGCCTGCGCGACGACGTCGTTCGGGGCACGCAGGCCCTGGCCGGCGTCCTCGAAAACCTCATCCGCCGCGCCCCGGAACAGTGGCACCTGTTCCAGCCCAACTGGCCGTCCGACCCCGGCTACGGGCGCTGAGGCCGCCCGAGCCCGCGCCGGCGGTCGTCAGCGGGCGGCGGCCGCCACGGGCGCGGCGCCCGCCTCCGCCGGCGCCTGCGCCGCCGGCGCCTGGTCGGCGGCGGCGACCTCGCCCAGCCGGCGCAGGTCGTCGCCCAGAGCCGTGGCCCGGCCCCGGTGGGAGGGCACGGCCAGGGCGTACAGCCGCCCCAGCACGGCCGGCGCCCGGACGACCTCGAACGACTGTGTGATCCGCGTCCCCCCTTCGACGGCCGACAGCTCGATGCGCCACTCGGTGACGTCGGGGTACCGGCGGCTGGGCACACCCCGCCACACGAACCGGTGCGGTTCGGCGGCCACCACGACCTCCTGTACGCGGCTCCAGGTGAAGCGGCCGGCGCGGTTCGTGCCCCGGAAGCGGGCGCCGGGCACGGCGGCGGTGGCGCCGTCCAGCCACTCCGCCCCCCGGCACTCGTGGCTCCACTCGCCGATGCGCGTGACGTCGGCGAGGACCCGCCACACGGCCTCGATCGGCGCGGGCACGACCACGCTCACCTCCCCGGCGCGGGCGACCCGGGCCGGCAGGCCGGGAGCGGGCCCGTACGCCGTTCGGGTCCCGCCGTCGGCCGGCCCCCAGCACGCCGTCGCCCGCCGCCGGTAGCGCCGGCGGAAGCCGTGCACCAGCACGAACCGCGGCACCGCCGGCACCTGGTGGACCACGACCTGGGCGCGCTCGGCGTCGAGCCCGTCGAGCAGCCAGTGGCCCTCGAAGCCCAGCTCGGACAACGACTTGGGCTTGACGTAGTACTCCTGGTCGACCGCCTTCCATTCGTCGGCCGTGACGGCCACCGAGACGAGCGGCATCACGTCGTCCTCCTCCCGCCGTAGGTGGGGGAGCAGGGCGTCGGCCAAGTCGCCGAGGGCCGCCAGGAATACGACGCGCTCCTCGTCGGAGGACCCTTGCCCGTAGGCGTCGGCGGCGGTGGCGCACGCCTTGACGAGTGGCGCCACGCGGGCGTGGTCGGCCTCCATCGTGTCCAGCAGAGCGGCCAGGCGCGGGTTGCGGGCGCGCACCAAGGGCCACAGTCCGGCGTCCTCGCCGTGATGGTGGGCGTGCAGGAACCGCATCATCCACTGCACGTGCTGCCCGATGGCCACTCGCTGGTCGCCGATGGGGTAGGGCGGCGTCGACAGCACGCGGGTGGCGCGCTGCAGGTCGCGCCGCAGGGCGTCGTGGACGACGCCCATCATCCGGGTGTCGGCGGGCGTGGCGGCGGCGGTCATGGCTTCCCCTTCCGGCTGGTTCGCAGGAGACGGACGATCGTGTCGGCCAGCCACTCCTCGTACCGGTCCGGGCCCCAGCCCGCCCGGTCCACCAGGAGTTGGTAGACCTCCATGCTGAGGACGGCCCACAGGCCGTCGCGTTCGGTGTCGGTGATCGGGCGCCCGGCGACGAGGGCGGTGCCCTGCTCGACGTTGGCGCGGCGCCGTTGTTCGAGGTCGCCGAGCCGCTTCTCGAGCTCGTGGTCGGTGGCCGCCCCCTCCCGCAGTGCGGTGCGGATGCCGTGGGTGCGGGTGTTGATCTCCCGTACCAACCGGGCGGCGGCCGCCGCCCGCTGGGCCAGAGGGCCGCGGCCGAGGGCGGCGAAGTCGGGCCGGTCGGACAGCGCGACCGGCGCGGTGTCGCCCACGACGGCGACGTCGAGCGCCGCCTGCAGCACTTCGCCCTTCGAGCCGAAGTTGGCGTACACGGTCTCCACCGCCACGCCCGCGGCCTGGGCCACGTCGCGCATGCCCGTACCGGCCCACCCGCGCTCGGCAAAGAGGCGGGTAGCGGCCTCGAGCACGGCCGCTCGCGTGTCGGCGGCGTGCTGGCGGCGGCGGGGCGAGCGGTAGGGGCGCCGGCCCGGAGCCGTCGCGGGGGGCGATTCGTCCACGGCCACGATCGTAGAATAGACATGTATCGAATACAAGTGCGTTCTAGGACGGGGTGCGACCGGTCGGGGGCGGCCGACGGTTAGCTTGCGGCGTCGTGCGGATCGGCCTGGTGTGTCCCTACAGCCTGTCGTTGCCCGGCGGCGTGCAGGGGCAGGTGCTCGGCCTGGCGCGGGTGTTGCGGAGCCACGGCCACGAGGCGCGGGTGCTGGCCCCGTGCGACGGGCCGCCACCCGAGGTCTTCGTCACCCCGCTGGGCGCCAGCGTCCCGACCGCGGCCAACGGCTCCATGGCGCCGCTCGCCCCCGACCCCTCGTGCGCCCTGCGCACCATGCGGGCGCTGCGGGACGAGGCCTTCGACGTGCTCCACCTCCACGAACCCCTCGCCCCCGGCCCGACGATGACGACGATGCTCATGCACTCGGCGCCCATCGTGGGCACGTTCCACGCCGCCGGCAGCAGCGCCGGCTACCGGTGGCTCAACCCGATCGTCCGCTGGGTGGCCCGGCGCATCGACCTGGACTGTGCCGTGTCGGCCGACGCCGCCGCCATGGTCGAGCGCTACCTCTCCATCTCGTGCCAGCTCGTGTTCAACGGCATCGAGATCGACCGCTACGCCCGCGCCCAGCCGGTCAAGTCCGACGGTCCCGCCATCTTCTTCTGCGGTCGCCACGAGCCCCGCAAGGGCCTGGCCGTCCTGCTGGAGGCCATGGCGCGGCTGCCCGCCACCGACCGCCTCCGCCTGATCGGCCGCTTCACCGATGGTTCGGAGCCGGAATTCCACGCCCGCGCCGCCTCCCTCGGCCTCGCCGCCCGGATCGAGGCGCTGCCCTGGCT
>JBIOZN010000272.1:0-3290 GCA_044871175.1 Acidimicrobiales bacterium
CACCTCGACCACTTGGCACCCGGCGACGTCCCCGTCCTGGCCGCAGAGGCGGCCAAGGGACTCGAGCTCGACGGTGTCGTCGTCGTCGAACCGGGCGAGATCGCCGACGGCACCGTCCTCGGGGCCCGCCGGCTGTACGTGGCGTTGACGAGGGCGGTGCAGCGGCTGGTGCTGGTGGCGGCCGGCCCGTTGCCGGCCGCCATCGCCTGAGCAGCGTCCGGAACGACGCGCCTACCTACCGGTCGGTAGGGTGGGCCCGTGCAGCCTCCGGCTCTCCTCCGTCAACTCGAACCCGTGGCCGCCGCCCTGCTCGACCGCCACCTGGCCGCCACCCGAGAGTGGTTCCCCCACGAGCACGTCCCGTACGGTCGCGGGCGCGACGCCGAGCCCGGGGTTCCCTGGTGCCCCGACGACGCCGACCTCGCCGGCGTGGTGCTCCCCGAGGCGGTGCGCAGCGCGCTCTACGTCAACCTCCTCACCGAGGACAACCTCCCGTACTACTCGAGGGACGTGCAGCTGCTGTTCGGGGCCGGCGGCGCTTTCGGGGCCTGGGCCCGCCGGTGGACGGCCGAGGAGGGCCGCCACTCGATGGCCATCTACGGCTACCTGATGGTGACACGGGCCGTCGATCCGGTCGCCCTCGAGCGAGGCCGCATGGCGCAGGTGTCGCGCGGCGAGGTCCCCGCGCCGCCCTCGCCCCTCCACGGCTTCGTGTACCTCACGTTGCAGGAGCTGGCCACCCGCGTCGCCCACCGGGGCACGGGCAAGGTGATCGGCGACCCGGCCGGGTACGAGGTCATGGCCCGCGTGGCGGCCGACGAGAACCTGCACTTCCTCTACTACCGCGACCTGGCCACGGCCGCCCTCGAGCTCGATCCGTCGGCGATGGTGGTGGCCATCGACGAGGTGGTCCGGGGCTTCGCCATGCCCGGCACTGGCATCCCGGGATTCGACCGCCACTCCGCCGCCATCGCCCGGGCCGGGATCTACGACTTCGCCGTTCACCACGACCAGATCCTCGTGCCCGTGGTGGTGCGCCACTGGCACCTGGCCGACCTGGAGGGGCTGTCGCCCGAGGCCGACGCCGCCCGGGCGCGTGTGCTCGCCTACATCGACCGGGTCGGGCGTCTGGGGCGACGGCTCAGTGAGCGCCGGGAGCGCGAGGCGGCCGAGCAGGCCGCCCTCTAGCGCCTCGGGCCTTCAGGGCACGGACGCCGACCACTTCCCGCGGGCGCCTCCGCCGGCTCGCAGGCCGAACCGCTCGGCCAGCAGCTCGTAGGACCGGCGGCGGTCGTCGTGGTCGTGGGCGGTGGTGAGCACCATGACCTCGTCGGCACCTGACTCCTCCACCAGCCGGGTGATCTCGGCGTGGACCCGCTGAGGGCCGCCGATGACGTGGCGGGCGCGCCCGGCCCGCCGCTGGGCATCCTCGGCCGGGCTGTAGGGGTAGGCCCGGGCCTCGGCCACGCTGGGAATCGGCCCCGGGCGTCCCTGGGCGATGCGCAGCCACGCCAGGTCGGGGCTGGCGGCCAGCTCCTCGGCCCGCTCGTCGCTGTCGGCGCAGATGACCGACAGGGCGAGGATGGCCTCGGGCGCGGCGCGCCACGGCGAGGGCCGGAACGCCTCCCGGTAGGCCCGCAGGTCGGCCACCGCCAGGTGCGGATTGATGTGGCGGGCGAAGGCGAATCCGAAGCCGAGCTGGGCGGCGACCGTCCCCCCGTACCCGCTGGAGCCCAGCATCCACAGCGCCGGCGCGGGGACACCGGCGGGTGCCGCCTGGACGCCGTGGAACGGGTGGTCGGGCGGGAGGTCGTCGAACAGGAAGCCGAGCAGCTCCTCGAGCTGGGCGAGGAAGTCGTCGGCCACGAGGGCGTAGCGGGACCGGCGCAGGGCGAGGGCGGTGCGAGGATCGGTGCCCGGCGCCCGCCCCAACCCGAGATCGATGCGCCCGGGGTGGAGGGCGTGGAGGACCCGGAACGTCTCGGCCACCTTGAGCGGGCTGTGGTTGGGCAGCATGATGCCGCCCGACCCGACCCGGATCGTCTCGGTGGCGGTGGCGACGTGGCCGATCAGGACCTCGGGCGCCGAGCTGGCGATGCCGAGGGCGCCGTGGTGTTCGGCCAGCCAGTAGCGCGTGTAGCCGAGCGCCTCGGCGTGGCGGGCGAGGTCGATCGTGTTGGCCAGCGCCTGGCCGGCGGTGGCGCCCGCGGGGATGGGCGACACGTCGAGCACCGAGAGGCGGGGCGACCAACTCACCGGGACGTTCTAGCGGCCGGTCATGGCGATTCGGACGCGATGGTCGAAGGCGGCGAGGTCGTGGTGGCTGTCGTCGCCCGCCCGCGGCCGGGTTCCTCACGCGCCGAGTGAGTCCGGGCCCTTCGGCCCTACCCCGGTCGCGTTCGCGAAGCGTTCACTGCAAGCGGGCGCGGCGCTGCCTCGGTGTTGTTCACCGCGCCGGAGAGGAGGGGTGACACCCGGCCAGGCGTCATTGACCGGCCGGCGGGCGGCGGCCGTGTCTGACCTTCGCCGGCGGGGCCCGGGAGTTCGTCAATTCGAGGTCGCGGAACGAGAAATGCGAGGAGCGCCGATGAACGCCACCGTTGGGATGCCCGGCGGTGTCGTCCTCCTCGACGTGTTGGACGGGGAGGGCGAGTTCGACCGCTCGATGCTGGAGCGCATGGGTCACCCCGTGGTCACCTGCGGCGGGCCCGAGGCCACCGCCCTGTGCCCACTTCTCGGTGGCGAAGGATGCGAGAAGTTCGAGGAGGCGCACGGGATCGTGTTCGAGCTCGATTTGGACCGTGCCCAGCACCGAGCCATCGTCGAGCGGTACCGCGAACTGAGCCGGCCCGATCTACCGATGAGAGTGGTCGTCCGGCCCGACCAGCGCCAGCACTACGCGTCACTGCTCGAGCAGGTGCAGGTGTGGGACCACGCCCCGACAATCGCCGAGCTCGATGGCTTCGCCGCCCAGGTCGAGGCCGCCGATCGATGGCGGCAAGGAGCGCCGAGCAGGTAACCGACGGGCCGCGTGTGTGGGCCGGGGTGGATTCGAACCACCGTAGGCGTTGCCGGCAGATTTACAGTCTGCTCCCTTTGGCCACTCGGGCACCGACCCTTGGAGCGGTCGACGATAGCGCCCCGGTCAGTAGGTTGGACCCATGCCGACGTTCGACGTGGTGTCCGAGGTCGACCGCCACGAGGTGCGCAACGCCATCGACCAGGCCCAGCGCGAGCTGGCCACCCGCTTCGACTTCAAGGGCACCAGCTCCTCCATCGAGCAGAACGAG
>JBIOZN010000273.1:0-6438 GCA_044871175.1 Acidimicrobiales bacterium
TCCCGGCCCGGGGGCGCCCGGGTGTTCCAGGCGGGCGCCCCCCGCCGTCACCCCTGGGCCGCGGCGTCCCGGGCCACCTGCTCCAGGCGGCTCCGGTGGCTCGCCCACCACGCCTCCTCACTCGACGCCAGGTTGTCGTGGTCGGGCCGCAGTCCCGCCGCGCCGTCGATCAGCTCCCGCAGGATGTCGGCGTGCCCCGCGTGGCGGTGCACCTCGGCGATGACATGCATCAGGACCCGGTGCAGCGTCACGTCGCGGCGCTCGGGTGGCCACCACGCCACCTGTCCGGGCGCGTCGAGCGGCCGCGTGTCGATGGTGACATCGGAATGCGCCCACACGCGCCGGTACAGCCCGATGACGTCCTCACGCGACTCCTCCGCGGTGGCCCACATGTCGGCGTCGAGCTCGGCCTCCGGGCCGAGCCACGCCAACGGTTCAGGGAACGGGCGGCCGAAGGTGGCGCCGAAGTACCCCGCCTCCACCCCGGCCGAGTGCTTCACCAGCCCGAGCAGGTTCGTGGCCGTCGGCACCAGCGGCCGCCGGGCGTCGTACTCCGACACGCCGTCGAGCTTCCACAACAGGACGTCGCGCCCGATCTGCAGGTAGCGCCGGAGGTCCGCCTTGGGGTCGGAGTCGGTCACGCCGACAGCCTCCCATCCACGCGTACGCCTGCTGACGTACGCGCGTCCACCGCCCGGAAGCGGATGCGCGCGACGGCGCCGGCCCGTACCGTGGCGCCAGTGGGCCGCCCCCTACGCGAGTGCCACCAGCGGAGCCACCGTGGGCCGCACGGGCCCCGCCCCGTCCGCCACCCACAGGTCGCTCGTGTCGGCACCGTGCTGCTCGCGGTCGCCTTCACCGTGTTCGTGGTCGTGGCCGCCGGCCACGTCGACACTGCCGGCCAACCGCTCGACGGCCTCGGCTACGCCTTGATCGTGGTGGCCGGCGCGAGCATCGCCACGTGCCGGCGCTGGCCGATCCCGTCGTTCCTGGTGGCCGCGGCCGCCCTCGTGACGTACGGCGCCCTCGACTACAAGGGCGGTCCCGTCTACCTGGCGCCGCTGTTCTCACTGTTCACGGTGGCGTCGGTGCTCGACCGCCGCCCGGCCCTGGTGCTGGGCGTGGGCCTGACCAGCGCCATCACCGTGGTCGGGGCCGTCGCCGGCGGCGACTGGAACTGGGCCCAGCTGCTGTACCCCAGCTGGGCGGCGGCCATCGTGTTCGTGGCCGACGGCGCCCGCAACCGGCGGGCCTACTTCGCCGGGCTGGCCGACCGGGCCCAGCGCATCGAGGAGACCCGCGAGGAAGAGGCGCGACGCCGAGTCGCCGAGGAACGCCTGCGCATCGCTCGGGACCTGCACGACGTGGTGGCCCACAGCATCGCCAGCATCAACGTCCAGTCGGGTGTCGCCGCCCACCTGATCGACCAGCACCCCGAACAGGCCAAGGAGGCGCTGGTGGCCATCAAGCAGGCGAGCCGGGAGGCGCTCGACGAGTTGCGGGCCACTCTCGGGCTGCTGCGCCAGGGCGACGACGTGGCGCCGCGCGTGCCCGCCCCCAGCCTGGCGCACCTGGACTCGCTGGTGGCCACGGCGTCGGGTGCAGGCGTGGCCGTGGACGTGGCCATCACCGGCCGGCCGCCGGCGCCCCTCGCCCCGGCGACCGACGCCAGCGCCTTTCGGATCGTGCAGGAGTCGCTCACCAACGTGGTGCGCCACGCGGGCGCCGCCCACGCCTGGATCCGGGTCACCTACGGCGACGACGGCGTCGACATCGAGGTGGTGGACGACGGGCGGGGCTCGCCCACGACCGCCCCCACCAACGGGGAAGCGCCCGGCCACGGGCTGGCCGGCATGCGGGAGCGCGCGGCCGGCCCGGCGGCGGCTTCGGCGTGCACGCCCACCTCCCGTACGCACCGAACGGGGCGGTGCCGGCGTGACGGCGCCGATCACCGTCGTGCTGGCCGACGACCAGGCGCTCGTGCGCGCCGGCTTCGGCATGCTGCTCGACGCCGAGGACGGCATCGAGGTCGTGGGGGAGGCGGCCGACGGCGCCGCCGCCCTCGACGTCGTGCGCGCCACCCGCCCCCACGTCGTCCTCATGGACATCCGCATGCCCCGGATGGACGGGCTGGAGGCTACCCGCCGCATCGCCGGTGACCCCGAGCTGCGCGACGTCAAGGTCCTGATCCTCACGACCTTCGAGCTCGACGAGTACGTGTTCGCGGCGTTGCGGGCCGGGGCCAGCGGCTTTCTGGTGAAGGACACCGAGCCGGTCGAGCTGCTGCGCGCCATCCGGGTGGTAGCCGCCGGCGAGGCGCTGCTGTCGCCCGGCGTGACCCGGCGGCTCATCACCGAGTTCGTGGCCCGGCCCGAGGCGCGCGGCCCCAGCCCCGCCGCTCTGCTGCCCGAGCTCACCGACCGCGAGCGCGAGGTCGTCGCCCTGGTGGCCGCGGGGCTCAGCAACGAGGAGATCGCCGACGAGCTGGTCGTGAGCCCGGCCACCGCCCGCACCCACGTGAGCCGGGCCATGGTGAAGCTCAACGCGCGCGACCGGGCGCAGCTCGTCGTGCTCGCCTACGAGTCCGGTCTGGTCTCCCCCGGGCGTAGGTAGCGGGCGGGCGCTACGCCGGCGGGCGTAGCGCCAGGTGTCGCTCCCCACCCGACGACGAAGAGGCGGCGGGGGCCGACGATGGCCCCCATGACCGCAACCCTCACGCCCTCGCCGGCGGCCGCGACGGTGCGCCCGGCCGCGGCCGGCGCCGTCCACGCCACCAAGGTGTACGGCCGCGGCGACAACGCCGTGCGCGCCCTCGACGACGTCACCGTCGAGCTCCCGGCGGGCCGCTTCACCGCCGTCATGGGCCCGTCGGGCTCGGGCAAGTCGACGCTCATGCACTGCCTCGCCGGCCTCGACTCGCTCACTGCCGGCGAGGTGCACATCGGCGGCGTCCGCCTCGCCGGCCTGTCGGACAAGCAGCTGACGCGCCTGCGGCGCGAGCGCGTCGGCTTCGTGTTCCAGGCGTTCAACCTCGTGCCGACGCTGAACGCCCTCGAGAACATCACCCTGCCCCTCCTCCTGGCCGGGCGGGCGCCGGACCGTGCGTGGGTCGACCACGTGATCGCCACCGTGGGCCTGGGTGACCGGCTGCGCCATCGCCCCTCGGAGCTGTCGGGCGGCCAGCAGCAGCGCGTCGCGGTGGCCCGGGCGCTCGCCAGTCGTCCAGCCGTCGTGTTCGCCGACGAGCCCACCGGCAACCTCGACTCCCGGGCGGGCACCGACATCCTCGGTCTCTTGCGCCATGCCGTCGACGACATGGAGCAGTCGATCGTGATGGTGACCCACGACCCGGTGGCGGCGGCGTGGGCCGACGAGGTCGTGTTCCTGGCCGACGGTCGGGTCGTCGACCGCATGGCCCGCCCCACGGCCGGGCGGGTGCTCGACCGCATCAAGGCCATGGGGGACTGAGATGTTCACGATCAGCCTGAAGAGCCTGTGGTCCCGCCAGCGCCGCCTGGCGTCCACCGCCGTGGCGGTGCTGCTCGGCGTCGCCTTCCTGGCCGGCACGCTGGTACTGGGCGACACCATGCGGGCGTCGTTCACCGACTTCTTCACCGCCGCCAACGCGGGCCTCGACGCCCAGGTCCGCAGCTCGCAGCGGCTCGACACCGAGGTCGACACCTACCGCGGCACGATCGACGCGGCGCTGGTGGATCAGGTCGCCTCGGCGCCGGGCGTCGCCGCCGTCGCCCCCTCGATCACCGGCTACGGCCGTCTGGTGAGCCGGGACGGCGACGCCCTGGGCGGCGACGGCCCGCCCACGCTCGCCGCCAGCTGGGTGGAGGACCCCGATCTCACCGCCTGGCGGCTGGCCGAGGGGCGCGCCCCGCAGACCGACACCGAGGTCGTCATTGATCGCGGCTCGGCCCGGGACGGCGACCTGCATGTCGGCGACACCACGGTCGTGCAGACACCCGAACCGGTCACCGTCACCATCGTCGGGCTCGCCCGGTTCGGGACGGCCGACAGCTCGGGCCCGGTGACCTACGCCTTCTTCACGCTCGACGGCGCGCAGCGCCACGTCACCAAGCAGCCCGGCCGGATCAGCACGATCCTGGTGGCGGCCGATGACGGCGTGTCCCAGGACGAGCTGGTGGGCGACCTGCGTTCCGCGTTGCCCCCCGGCGTCGAGGCCATCAGCGGCGCCGCCCTCACCGACGAGCAGCTCGACGACATCAACGCCGACTTCCTCAACGCCTTCACCACCATCCTGCTGGTATTCGCCGGCGTCGCCCTGCTGGTGGCCACGTTCAGCATCTACAACACGTTCTCGATCATCGTGGCCCAGCGGTCGCGCGAGGCGGCGCTGCTGCGGGCCATCGGCGCCAGCCGCGGCCAGGTGCTGGGCGCCACCGTGGGCGAGGCGCTGGCCGTCGGCGTGGCCGCCTCGCTGGTCGGCTTCGGCGCCGGCCTGGGACTGGCCGCCGGCCTCAAGGCGCTGCTGTCGGCGTTCGGCTTCGGCATCCCGGCCGACGGGCTCACGATCAGGGCCGGTGCGGTCGTCCTCGCCCTCGCCGTCGGTGTGCTCGTCACCGTCGGCGCCGCGCTCGGACCGGCGGTGCGGGCGGCGCGGGTGCCGCCGCTGGCGGCGCTGCGCGAGGTCGCCGTCGAGCGGGTGCGGCCCTCGCCCGTGCGGATCGTGGCCGGGATCGCCACGACCGGCGTGGGCGTGGCCGGCGTGCTGGCCGCCGTGCTCGGCTCGGGCGGCGGCGACACGCTGGCCCTGGCCGGCCTGGGCGCGGTGGTGACGATCGTCGGTGTGGTCGTGACCGCTCCCGTCGTCGTACGACCGGTCAGCGCCGTGCTCGGCGCGCCCGCCCGACGACTGAACGGCATCACCGGGGTGCTGGCCCAGCAGAACGCCACGCGCAACCCCCGGCGCACCGCCGGCACGGCCTCGGCGCTCATGATCGGGGTGGGGGTGGTCACGCTGTTCACCGTGTTCGGCGCCTCCCTGAAGGCGTCGCTCGACGACAGCGTGCAGCAGTCCTTCGGCGGTGACCTGGCCATCCGGGGCGGCGCCTTCGGCGTCGGCGGACTCGATCCGGGCCTGGCTGTCGCCGTCGCCCAGCGGCCCGAGGTGGCCGACGCCGTCGGCCTCGGCCAGGGTCAGCTCCGGCTGGCGGGGAACGACACCGACATCACCGTGGCCGACCCCGCGCGCCTGGCCACCTTGCTCGACGTCGAGGTGACGGCGGGCGACCTGGGGGCCCTGGCACCCACCGAGATCGCCGTCGCCCAGGACCAGGCCGACGACCACGGCTGGCACGTGGGCGACCGGGTCGACGCGGCCTTCCTCGACGGCTCTGCAACCACGTTCAGGGTCGGGGCCGTGTTCGACTCCACCGCGGTGACGGGCAACTACGTGCTGTCGCGCGCCGCCTGGGCGCCCCACGCAGTGCAGACCACCGACTCGCTCGTGCTCGTCAAGCTGGCCGACGGCGTGGCGGTGGAGGCCGGGCGCGCCGCGGTCGAGGCGGCCGCGGGCGGCTTCGCCGGTGCCGACGTCCAGGACCGCGACGAGTACGCCGCCTCCTACGGCGCCCAGGTCGACCAGATCCTGGCGCTCGTCTACATCATGCTGGCGCTGGCCATCGTGATCGCCCTCATGGGGATCGCCAACACCCTGTCGTTGTCGATCCACGAGCGGCGCCGCGAGCTGGGCCTGCTGCGAGCGGTGGGGGTCACCCGGGCCCAGGTGCGCAGCCTGGTGCGCTGGGAGTCGGTCATCATCGCCGTGTTCGGCGCGCTCGGCGGGCTCGGCCTGGGCGTGTTCCTCGGGTGGGCGCTGGTGCGGGCCGCCGGCGACGAGAACATCGCCGTGTTCTCGGTGCCGCCCGTGTCGCTGGCGGTGGTGCTCGTCGCGGGCGCCGTCGCCGGGCTCGTGGCCGCCCTGCGGCCGGCGCGCCGGGCCGCCCGGCTGGACGTGCTCGCCGCTCTCGCCACCGACTGATGGGAGGACAACCGATGTGGTGCCATGGCTCTATCGAGGAAGGCAGGGGCGGGGCGGGTGACGCCCTGCCCACCGGCGACCTCAGGGTCTCCGACGCCGACCGCAACCGGGTGATCGAGCGGCTGCGCGTCAGCGCCGCCGAGGGGCGTCTCAGCCTCGAGGAGTTCGAGGACCGGGTCACCGAGGTGTACGCGGCCAAGACGGGCGACGGGCTGCGCCACGCCCTGCGCCAGCTGCCCCCGGCTCCGGTGGATGCGCGCGAGGGTCGCCGGGCGGGGCGGCGGCCGGGCGGGCGCCCCGCGTTCTTCCCGGCGGTGCTCGTGCTCGTGGTGGTCGCGATCGCCGTCGTGCTCCTGACGCCCGCGCCGTTCTTCCTCGTCCCGCTCGTCTTCTGGGTCGCGGTCGTGTTCACCGGGCGGCGCCGA
>JBIOZN010000274.1:0-4050 GCA_044871175.1 Acidimicrobiales bacterium
CCACCACCGGCCGGGCCGTGCCAGGGGAAGGGATCGAACCAGCCGAAGGACCACCGCCACGCGAAGGAGACCAGCCCCACGAGACCACCGACGAGCAGCCCGAGGCGGAGCCAGCGGGCGGTGTCGGGAGGCGCGGGGACGGGGACCCGTCCGGCGCCGGCGTCCTCTCGGGGCACGACCAGCCACAGCACCAGATAGGCGAGGACGCCGAAGCCGCTGAGCCCGGCGGCCACGAAGGCCAGCCGGACAAGCGTCAGGTCGACGCCGGTGGCCTCGGCGAAGCCGCGGCACACGCCGCCCAGCACGCCGTCGCGCGCTCGCAGGGGCCGCCATGCGGGCGGCTCGGGCGGGGGCAGCCCGGGTCCGGTTCCGGCACGGGAGAGGGCCGGGCCGGCAAGGGGACGCTGGGCGTCGGAGGGACGGTGATCGCCGCCGTCGGGGGGGAGCTCGGTCGACATGGGTCCAGGATCGACGCAGGACGGTCCGCAGCCATCAGGGATCTCCCCGAGCCGACCCTGAGATCGCCCCGAGCCGGTGTCGGGGGTCCTCCGGATGCCGCGCCGGCGGGGAGCGTGCGAACATCGACCTGGCCATGTCCGCCACCGTGACCCATCGCCTCGCTCGCCAGCGGGAGGGCCGTCTCCTGGCCGGCGTCTGCGTCGGGCTGGCGAGGAGCCTGCGGCTCCACCCCGGCGTGGTCCGGTTCGGGGTGCTGCTGCTCACCCTCGCCGGGGGCCTCGGCGCCGCCGCCTACCTCATCGCGTGGGCCGTGCTGCCGCTCGACGACGAGCCGTCGCCGGCGCCCGCCACCGACCTGCTAGACAACCTGGCTGCCCTGGCCATCATCGTGGGCACCGTGCTCGTGCTGCGCGGCGTCGGCCTGTGGTTCACCGACGGCCTGGCCATCGTGGGCGGCCTGGCCGCGGCGGGCCTGGCGCTGGTCTGGGGGCGAGCGGGCGGGCCCGACGAGCTCATGGAGGGCACGAGTCCCCTGCGGATCGCCGTCGGTGTGCTGCTCGTGGCGACGGGCTTCGTGGTCTTCGTGGCCCTCACCGGCGACTTCGCCACGCTCGGCCGCAGCCTCCTCGGTGCCCTTGTCGCGGCGGCTGGCCTGGTGCTGCTCCTCGGACCCCGCCTGGCCCGCCTGGCCGGGGACCTGGCCGACGAGCGGCGGGCCCGCATCCGCAGCGAGGAGCGGGCCGAGATCGCGACCCACCTCCACGACGGCGTGCTCCAGACGTTGGCCCTCATCCAGCGCCGGGCGGGCGACGAGCGCGAGGTCGCCGCCCTGGCTCGCCGTCAGGAGCGCGAGCTGCGGGAGTGGCTGTACGGGGGTGTCCGGCCCCGGTCGGGGAGCTCAACGGACGCGGGCCTGGCGTCGGAGCTGGCCTTCGAGCTCGGCGAGGTCGAAGACGTCCACCGCGTGCGGGTGGAGCTCGTCTGCGTGGGCGATGCGCCGCTCGACGAGGGCGTCGCGGCGCTCGTCGCCGCGGCCAGGGAGGCCGCCACCAACGCGGCGCGCCACGCCGGCGTCGAGCAGGTCGACGTGTACGTGGAGGTCGGTGACGAGCTGATCGAGGCCTTCGTCCGCGACCGCGGCACGGGGTTCGATCCGGACGCCGTGCCCGACGACCGCCGCGGCCTGGCCGACAGCGTGGTCGGGCGCATGCAACGGGCCGGCGGCAGCGCCCTCGTGCGCGCCACGCCCGGCGCCGGCACCGAGGTCACGTTGCGACTCCCGAGGCGCCGGCCGTGACCCGCCGGGTGTTCCTGGTCGACGATCACGCGCTGTTCCGCGCCGGCGTCCGCGCCGAGCTGGAGGGCTTCCACGAGGTGGTGGGCGAGGCCGGCGACGTGGAGGAGGCGGTGGCCCGCATCCTCGCCACCCAGCCCGAGGTCGTGCTCCTCGACGTGCACCTGCCCGGAGGCGGGGGCGAGCAGGTGCCGGCGCGGTTGCTGCCGACCCATCCCGAGCTCACCTTCCTGGCGCTGTCCGTGTCGGATGCGCCCGACGACGTCATCCGCGTGATCCGTGCCGGCGCCCGGGGCTACGTGACCAAGTCGATCACCGGCGACGAGCTGGCCGACGCCGTCGAGCGGGTGGCGGCCGGCGACGCCGTGTTCTCGCCCCGCCTGGCCGGCTTCGTCCTCGACGCCTTCGCCGGCGCCGCGGTGGCTCCCCACGATGCCGAGCTCGACCAGCTCACCCCGAGGGAGCGGGACGTGCTGCGCCTCATCGCCCGGGGGTACACCTACAAGGAGATCGCCCGCGAGCTGTTCCTCAGCGTGAAGACCATCGAGACCCACGTGTCGGCGGTGCTGCGCAAGCTCCAGCTGTCGAACCGCCACGAGCTCGGCCGGTGGGCCACCGACCGCCGCCTGCTGTAGCCCTGGCCGGCGCCCGACTGTGTTCGCTGACCGGAGGCGGGCTGCCATCCCTGTCGTCGTCTCCGGGCCTCCGTAGCCTTTGGCCGATGGCCGACCGGCTCTTCTCCTTTGCCCAGCAAGGCGAGGACGTGGTGCTGTGGAGGGCCTTCCGGGACCAGCCCTGCGGGTTCTATGTGGACGTGGGAGCGCATGACCCGGTGCAGGACTCGGTGACGAAGCTCTTCTACGACCGGGGCTGGCGGGGCATCAACATCGAACCCCAGGTGGCGCACTTCGAGCGCCTCTGCGAGGAGCGTTCGAGGGACATCAACCTCAACCTCGCGATCGATGAGCGGGCCGGACGGAGGCTCCTGCACGAGGTCCCGGCATCGAGCGGGTTGACGACGTTCGACCGTGAGCTGGCCGCCTTCTACCGGGACGTGCTCCACCACGACGTCATCGACCGCGACGTTGACGTCGAGTCGCTCCAGGCCATCGTCGACCGCTACGCCACCGAGGTGATCGACTTCCTCAAGGTCGATGTCGAGGGCAGCGAGGCCAAGGTGCTGGGGAGCCTCGACTGGTCCCGAACGCGGCCGCGTGTCGTGCTCGTGGAGGCCACCCGACCGGCCGAGTGGGAGCCCTTGTTGTTCGACGCCGGCTACCAGAAGACCTTGTACGACGGGCTCAACAACTTCTACGTGCGGGTCGAGGAGAGCGCCGCGCTGAGGGCGCCGCTCTCGGTCCCGGCCAACGTCACCGATGACTACGAGATCTGGCGGTATCTCCGCCAACTCGAGGACCTGTCCGCCGAGCTCGCCGTCATCAGGACACGGTTGGCCCGGTTCGACAAGCTCGACGCCAGGGTGCCGCGCTGGCTGCGGGTGCCGTTGCGGGCGTGGGCCGATCGCCCCTGAGGTCACGCTGACCTTGGTGCGACCACCACCCGTCCCGCCCAGGCGCGACGAGGGCGGGGTCGCGCCGTTGCGACCCCGCCCTCCCGGTTCCCGCCGGACGTGTGGGGGCTTCCCCACGCCGAGGGATCAGGCTTCGGGCAAGAGGACGCCGTCGATGATGAACACCGTGGCGTTGGCCGTCTGGACGTTGCCGCAGATGACCGAGCTCGAGCCGTTGACCTTGAGGGTGTCGCCTTCCTTGGTGACCGTGACGTCGCCGCCCTGCACCGTCTTGACGGTGCCGGCCGCCACCAGCTGGTCGGCGTCGAGCTTCTCGCCCGCCACCACGTGGTAGGTGAGGATGTTCGTCAGGTCGCCCTTGGGTTCGGCCAGCAGGCCGTCGAGGGTGGCCTTGTCGATCTTGGCGAAGGCGTCGTTGGCCGGGGCGAAGATCGTGAACGGACCGGGCCCGTTGAGCGTGTCGACGAGGTCGGCGGCACCGACGGCCGAGACGAGCGTCGACAGGACCGGGTTGTTCGATGCGGCCGTGGCCGCCGGATCCTGCGCCATGCCGGCGAAGCTGCCGGCCCCGTCGGCCGGGACGGCCGTGCAGCCGGGGCCGAAGGGCTCGTCCATCGAGGCGGCCCCGGCGCCGTCGTTCATCGCCGCGGTCGTCGGTGCCATCGTGTCGGCGGCCGCCGGGGTGGAGGTGTCGCCGTCGTCGCCACCGCAGGCTGCGGCGAACAGGGCGAGGCCGGCGGCGAGGCCGATGACCATGGTGCGGGCT
>JBIOZN010000275.1:0-2079 GCA_044871175.1 Acidimicrobiales bacterium
CCGGACGTCCAGTCGTCGCCCACCGCCGCCCGCGCCTCACCGGCGCCATCGGCGGCGCCCTCACGGGCGCCATCGGCTCCACCGTCGCCGGCGCCGTCCACCGGGTGGTGGGGCGCCTCCGCTCGGCACCCCGTCGCCGGCCAACCACTACCCGTCCCCCTCGGGTGCGCTGAGCACCCACTCTGCAGGAGGTTCCCATGCAGCCCGCCACCATCGCCCTGTTCGTCGGCATCTTGCTCGGCCTCACCCTCGTTCTCGACGGCTTCGGCTCCATGCTCATCGTCGCCCTCATCGGCGCCGTCGGCTGGGTCGTCGGCAAGGTGCTCGAAGGTGAGCTCGACCTCACCGAGTACCTGTCGGGCTCACGCGGCCGCACGCGCCGGCGATGAGCACGGGGCTCACCGGCGGTGGCCTCCCACCGCCGCCTCCGCCCGCGGCCGCATTCGACACGCCGGGGGCACCTGACCATGCGCCGCCGGCGCCGGCCCCGGCCACGCGTGGCATCACGCGGGTGACCGATCGCGCCGCCCGGCGCATCGCCGTCGCCGCCGCCGGCGAGGTGGACGGCGTCCTCGGGGTTCCGGTGACGGGGCTGGCGGCGCTCATCCCCGACAGTCGCAACCGCGACAACCGGGGCGACGACACCGATCGCGGTCGGCGAGTGGAAGCGCGGGCGGCCGTGGACGACAATGAGGTCACCGTCGACATCACCGTCGGCCTCGAGTATCCCCGTCCGGTGTCCGCCACCCTGCAGGAGCTGGCGTCGCATCTGGCGCGGCGGTTGAGCGAATACGGCGGTCTGCAGCTGGCGCGCCTCGACATCACCGTGGCTGAGCTCGGGCGCCCCAGCGCCCCCCGGCCCCGGCGCGTGGTCTAGCGATGCGCGTCCTCAGCCGTGTCCTGGCCGCCGTCCTCGCCGTCGCCCTGGTCGCCCTCGGGGTACTGGCCATCATCGAGATCGTGCTGGCGGCCTCGGGCCGCGATCCCTGGATCGTGCCCCACGACGAGTGGAACCGCGACGCCCGCACCACACTGTGGCGCGACGACTCCATCGTGATCATCGGCGTGATCCTGGGCCTGGTCGGCCTGGCGCTGCTCGTGACCCAGCTCCTGCCCCGCCGCCCCGCCTCCTGGCCGGTCGCCGTGCCCGATGCCTCGAACACCACCGCCGACGTCGGGCGGGGAACGGTCGAGCAGGCGGTCGCCCAGGCGGCCAGCTCGGTCGACGGCATCCAACGGGCACGGGCCCACGGCACGCGCAAGGGCCTGGTCGTGGAGGCACGCACGGGCCGGGTCACCGACGACACGGTCCGGGCGGGGGTGCACGACGCCGTCACCCAGGCCCTTAACTCGTTGCACTTGCAACCGCCGCCGAACGTCGACGTACGGGTCCGGCGGACGAGGTAGGCGGGAGGTAGGCATGGACAGGAGCACTGACCGGCTCAACCGCGTCCTGGTCAGCATCGTCGGCCTGTTGCTCATGGCCGCGGGGGTGTACGTGCTGCTGCGCAGCACCGGTGCGATCGGCGATCGCGATGCCCCCGTGCTCAGCAACGACATCCGCGACTGGGCTCGCGACCATCGGCGCTGGTTGTTCGCCGGCGCCGCCGCCTTGGCCGCCGTGATCGCCCTGCTGGGGCTGTGGTGGCTCGTCGCCCAGACCCGCCGCTGGGAGCACCGCAGCCAGGACATCACCTATCGCGCCGAGCAGCCGGCCGAGTGGCGGGCCACGGTCACCGCCGACGCCCTGGAGTCGATGCTCACCGACGAGGTCGAGGGCCACGACGCCGTGCAGGACGTCCGCGCCCGCGTGCACCTCGAGGCCGACGAGCCCCACGTCGAGCTGCGCGTGGCCGCCGAGCGCGGTACCGACCTGCCCGCGCTCACCCGCTGGATCGACGAGGAGGTGCTGGCCGAGGCGTCCGGCGCCCTGGAGCGCCCGCTCCTGCCCGCCCGGATCCGCTACCGGTTGGTGGAGCCGGGCGGCCGCAGCATCCGCTGAGCGTTGGGCGCACGGACGCGACGAACGCCGCCGGACGGACCCCCCGGCCGCCCGGCGGCGTGCGCCCCCAGTCTGGC